>JADGBA010000026.1 GCA_015231685.1 Candidatus Omnitrophota bacterium
TTACCCCGGACCGGGAATTGACGGACCGTCTCTTTCAGGCGGGCTTCGAAGGCAAACATCAGCGTCTTCCCCGTGGAGCGCCGCACCAGCTTCAAACTGTCCTCGACCGCCTGGGAACCCCCGACATTGAAGTGAATCCTGCCTTGCCGCCCGAAGGCCTTTTGGACTTTGTTGGCGAGGGTCTCGGCAAGCTCGATCTTTTCCGCGTGCAGATACTGGCAGGCCAGCTGCGGAAGCGTATCGATCTGCTTCTTCAGAGCGGCGTTGATCCTCGGATGCCGATAACCAAAATTGGCCGCCGAGTACCACATCTGCAAATCCAGATACGGCCGCCCGTCGAGATCATACAAAAAAGACCCTTCACATTCGCGGAAGATTTTGGGATGCTTCGCGTAATGAACGGTGTCCCCGTAGGAACACGACCGGGCCTCCGCCCGCAAAAGCTGTTTTTCCCGGGCCTCGGCCTTGGGCTTTGACTTGGGCTTGGGTTTCATCGATTCCGCCCCGCCAAAACCTCCTGAAGGGCCGTCTCCATACCCCGCTGAACATCCCTGAAGTCCCGGACCTCGTGGCAGGCAATGCCATTCGTGTGGCAATGCTCCGCAAGGCGGCCCTTCGCGAAGACGGTACCCGATTCCGGCAAAGCGCACAGATCCGACAGTCCATCACCCACAAAAACCACGTGTCCCAGTCGGCTGCGGACCGAACGAAGCGTCGAACCTTTGCAGTGGCCGCACCGGCCGCACGATTCACCCGCATGAGGAAAATCGGGAATCAGCCTCCCCCCTTCAAAACGGAGCGAATTGGACAAAAACGGAATGTGCGGAACTTCCCGGCAGGCAAAAACCTTCCGAATAAAATAATCAAACCCATCGCTCAAGATCACCCGGTCAATTCCCTGGCCGCACAGCCACTTCTCAAACTCCAAAAAACCAGGATCAAGCTCGACACTCTCGAGATAGGACTCCAATTCACGCTCCGTAAGCCGGACATCGGCCAGCTGGCGGGTAAGACATTCTTTCGAGCCGATCAGCCCCCGGGCCCATTCCTGCTCAATCTTTTCCCAATTCCGGTTTGTTGTAAAACGATCCAATATTCCGTCGACAACATCATTTCGGGTGATGGTTCCGTCAAAATCCATGACGACACACAGAGCAGAGGATGTGGGAAATATGTCCTGCATAATGCGGGAGATTATAGCACAAGAAGGAGGCGGGACTTAAGTCAAACCGCCCGCCCGGCAAATGGAAGCATAGTAGAGGGCGGAGGGCTTGGGTGTCCGGTTTTGGGTCTTCGGATCCACCGCCACCAGCCCGAATTTGGGAAAATAGCCGATCGACCACTCAAAATTATCCAAAAGCGACCAATAGAGGTATCCGCGGACATCAACCCCTCCTTGAATGCACTCCCCGACAGCGCGCAAATGTTCCCGGATAAACCGGTTCCTCAGTTCATCGTCGTGCGTGCATATGCCGTTCTCGGTCACAACAATCGGAAGCCCAAAACGCCGCCAAACGGCGCGAATCACGCGGGCAATGCCCTCGGGAAAAATCTCCCACTTCAGATCATTGCGAACGGCAGCCGCCTCCGGCAAACCCGCCGCGCAAACCTTACCGATCAGGAATCCAAGACCTTTGACGGACCATGAAGCCCGGACCACCTCCCTGAAATAATAGTTCACTCCCACAAAATCCAACCCCCGCCGAGCGCCTCCCAGCCAAAAAAACGCCCCGTTGTTGATACCGGCGCGTACCCTCGCTGCCATTCGGTCCCCGAGCGACGCCGCATTCAGAGGATCGCAGGCCAAAAAATGCTGAGCCGCGCCCACCATGGGACGGTCCCATCCGGCCTTGCGGTAAATCCCGTGAATCTCCGCATAAGCCGCGCGATGCGCCTTTGCCAGGTTCCGCATCGCCCGGACAGCCCGGAGAAGAGAACGGTTACCCGGCGGCCAATCCCCTTCGATATAACATTTGTGGACCAAAACATTAGGCTCATTGATGGTGATCCACAAAGAAACTTCACCCCCCATCACCTCCGCGACCTTGCAGGAAAATCGTTTGAACCAGAACACCGATCGGGGATTTTCCCACCCGCCCGAACGGGCCATCCACTGGGGGTTCGTGAAGTGATGAAGGGTCACAAGCGGAGTAATACCGCGTTTCTTTAACGCGCGAACCATGCCCGCGTAATGTGCGAGCGCATCTTCGTCCCAGCGCCCCTCTTCAGGCTCGATCCGGCTCCACTCCACACTGAATCTGTGGGCATTCTGATGGAGCTCCCGGACGAGATCGAAGTCCTCTTCAAAACGTTTGTAGGAATCACACGCGATACCGGATCGGTCGGTCGTCTTTCCCGCCGACTCCCAGGCCCACCAGTCATTCAGGCGGTTCTCCCCCTCGATCTGATGGGATGACGTCGCGGATCCCCAAAGAAATGTTTTGGGAAAAACGGGGGGCGTGCCGGTCATGGATTCCCCGGAGATGCATTGCGCGTGTGAAGCACCTTCCACGAAAAAACAAGACCCACAAAAACAATAGTCAGCACCACTCTTTCAAGGCAGGGGCTCTTGAGGCCGGTAGCAGCAACATGAGAGAAGTAGGTGAACGCCAGCGTAGCCGGAAATAAACCGATAAAAGATCCGACCGCATAATCGGCATACCGGATGCCGATGAGAGGAGAGCCGAAATTGATCGCGGCAATCGGAAGAGCCGGCACAATTCTAAGGGCTATAATGATTTTAAGGCCACGGGTTCGTACCGCATTCTCCAATGCGGACATTTTATCACTTTTAACAATTCTTTTCACAACCCCGGCCCCGAGTCGGCGGGAAAGCCCGTAGCCCAGACTGGCGCCGGCATTCACGCCGATCAGATTATAAACCAGCCCCGGGAACAACCCGAAAAGAATCCCTCCGGCGACACTCAGACCCATCGCCGGCACCCCCAGACCGCAGAGCACAACGTAAACGGACATAAACGCGATCGGTGCCCACCAGCGGGCCCGCACGGGTTCCAGGAACGTTCCCAGCCATCCCGAAGCTGCATCCCCCGCAAGCGGAGCCTGGCGGCTGAGCCACCATCCCGCGGCCAAAAACACGATCAACAGAACAAATTTAAGATTGCCCTTCATGAGCGCGGCCATCCCGCGGCAATCTCGAGACTTTTGCGCGAATAATACCGAATGGACTTGGATAAGGCGTATCGCTTGAGGCCGAGTTCTTCGGGGGCAAACCACTTGAATTCCGAATGTTCGCGTTCGTGAAGGCGAGCGTCGGCCGAACCTGAGGTGGCCGCATAGATAAAAGCAATATGGCTGTGGCGGCCGCGAATATGATGCGCGTCCACAAACGAGGGATTCAAAATCGGCTTCACGCCCGGATGAGCGATATGACGCGGCTTATCGGCAAGAATTTTGACCTTGAGGCCGCATTCCTCGGCGATCTCGCGGTAGAGCGCCTCTTCAGGATCTTCATCAAGCTCGATATGACCCCCGATCGGCAGCCATTTGTCATAACTTTTGTGGCGAACCAGGAGCACCCTTCCCCGGTGAACAATAAAGACCGAAACCACAAAATCATACCGCTCGTGCAGATGCGGCATTATCCTCCCTTCACCCGTCGACTTTGACGGTGCTGTGGTGGAATAATTTCAAGAAAATGTCATCTGCAATCGCGTAGAAACACGGAATCGCGAAGAGTGTAATGAACGAGGCAAACGCGATGCCCCAGGTGAACGCGAGCGCCATCGCCCGGATGAACGGGTCATCGCCGCCCCATCCATAGGCCATGGGCATGGTGCCGACCACTGTCGTGAGCGAAGCCATGATGATCGCGCGGAACCGCGCGTCGCAGGCCTCCAAAATCGAACGTCCCTTCTCGACGCCTTTGCGGCGCAAACGATTCATAAAATCGATCATCACAATCGAGTCGTTGACCACCACCCCCGAAAGACCGATGAATCCCATGATCGAAAGAAACCCGAAGGGCTTGCCGTGCAAAAAAAGCGCCCAGGTCACACCCAAAAGCCCCAGCGGGATGGTCATCATGACGATGGGCGGCTGAATCAAAGACCGGAACTGAATCGCGATGATGCAAAAAATAGCCAGCATGGCCGTCAAAAATGCGAACAGCAGGCTCCGCATTGATTCCTCGGTGCGTTTCTGTTCACCGCCGTAAATCACGTTAACGCCCGGATACCGCCGGCTGATATCCGTGAAATGTTCTTTGAGATTCCGGTTGGCCTCGCCGGAAGTAGTCACCTTTTCGTCGACATCGGCGCTGACGGTGATCATGCGCTTTCTTTCAAAGCGCCGTATCTCGGAAGGTCCAATGCCCCTCTCGAAGCGCGAGATTTCCTTCAGGGGAATCAGGTTACCGACCCGGTTAGGAATAAGCACCTGTTCGAGCGCCTTCACGGAACGCGTCTGGGCCTTGGGGATTTTCACGCGCACATCGATTTCTTCGTCGGACTTCTGGATGGTGGTCGCGATTCCTCCCTCGAAGGCATTGCGGATCTCGCGCGCCACATCGCTCAAGGTCAGCCCGGCCCGGGCGGTGCGCTCTGAGTCCACGACAATGTTGATCTCGTCCTTGCCCCGGTCGTCGTCGTCGTCAATAAACTGTACCCCCGGCACGGTTTCCAGGTATGCCTTGTATTCAGCCACCGCCTGTCGAATAACACCGAAGTCATCCCCCCGAATTTTGGCTTCAACGGCCTTGCCTACCGGCGGACCGCCCTTCACCCGGTCGATCTTGAGTTCCTTGAATCCGCGGATGGATGTGATTTGTTCTTCAACCTCCTTCATGATCACCCTCGCGTCCCTCTCCCGGTCCACGGAGGGTGTCAAAAAAACGTGAATCTGCGCCAGATGCGTTCCGAATTTCTGTCCGGGATCAGAACTGTCCTCACGCTGAAGTCCGACTTCCTGGATATAATTTTCCAGCTCCGTCTCCGGCAGGGCGTCAATCACATCGGTAACGGGTTTAAGTTTGGCAAAGGTTTCGTCAAGTGGGGTTCCGATTTCTGTTTCCGCCCGGACATAGAATTCATCGATACCGTCCGAACTGAAGAGAACAAACTTCATATTGGGCATCACCACCATAAACGTAAAAAGCGCAAACGCCGTTATCCCCCCAAGAACCCAATACCGCCGGTCAATCGCCGCCTTGAGCAGCCTCATATAAAACCGCTGGATACCATGAAACCAGTGGGACTCACGGTCCCTGAGGGGCCGTTTCCACGCCCGCGTGAATTCGGTCGCATGCGTCGGAATCAGGAAGATTGTCGTGAACCACGAAACGGTAAGCGCGATCGCCACAACAATCGGAATCGCCCGGACAAATTTGCCGATAATTCCGGTCATCAGCGCCAGAGGCAAAAAGGCACAGATGCTCGTCAGGACGGACGCTGTGACCGGCTTCATGACCTCGTCTCCTCCGGCGATGGCCGCCTCCGCCACATCGCCGCCCTTTTCGATATGCCGGAAGATGTTCTCGGCCATAATGATGGCGTCATCCACCAGCATTCCGATGACCATGATCATTCCGAACATGGACATAAGGTTGATCGTCATCCCAAGGAGCTTCATGATCGCCACCGTGATCAAAAACGTCACCGGAATATCCAGTGCCGCCGTTGCGGCGATCTGCGGCGCCAGGACCAGAAACAAGAAAACCATGATGAGAACCGCCCCTTGCGTGCCGTTGTTGACCAACACCCGGAGGCGCCGTTTAACGAAGTAGGACAAATCATCCAGATAATCGACTTGGAGAGCCTCCGGAGCCTCCTTACGGAACTCCGTCACCGAAGTGCGGATACCATCAACCATGTCCAGCACATCCCCGGACACCTTCTTCAAGACCATCAGATTGATGGACTGCCTTCCGTCGGTTGCATAAAACGTATCCTCATCCTCAAAAGACTCCCTGACCTTCGCGACATCATCGATCCGGATGAATTTGCCCTGATCGTTGGAACGGATCACGACGTTGCGCACATCATCCGCATTGCGGAATTCGCCGTCGGTGCGGATGATCATTTCTCCTTCAGAGGTCTCAAGGGTTCCTCCCGTGAGATTGACATTACGCTCCCTGAGCGCATCGATGAGCGCCGAAAGGGACACGTGGACCATAAACGCCTTCTTGGGGTCCACCTCCACCCAGATCTCCGGGTCGTAATACCCCAGCCGCTCCACGGAACCCACGTCATCGAGATTGAGGAGCCGGTCCTCGAGAATTTTGGCGTACTTCTGAAGCTCACCGTATTCGAGGCCGGAGAGCGACACCGTAATAACCGGGAATTTTTGGGCATCGATCTCGGTCACCACCGGATTATCCATAACCCCGTCAGGCAAATCCTTGACGCGGTCCACCGCGCGCTGGATGTCATTAACAACCTTCCGGTAATCACTGGTCTCGGGGTCCAACTGCAGAGCGATCAGGGAAATCCCCTGGGAAGAAAGCGACGTTGTTTCATCAATGCCGTCGACGCTCTTAAGCTCGTCCTCGAGTTTGATCGTGACGAATTTCTCCACCACCGTCGGCGAGGCTCCCGGATAAACAGTCCTCACCACGACCAGATTGAAATTGACCGGCGGAAAAGCCTCCTTCCGGATCGTGAACATGGAAAACAGGCCGATCACAATGGCGAACACTGTGAGGAGATTCAGCGCCAGAGGATTCTTGACAGAAAAACGCGGAATGCTCATGCGGGGCCCATAGCGCTCTCATAAGGTTCAAGCAAAATTCCGGCGGCGTGCTTAAGGGTGTCCAGCGATTGCAGATAGGTGGATTCAATCCGCGCCCGGCCGTCAAGCGCGAGACGAAGATCCCGCTGATAATCAATCACAACATTGGAACCGGAACGCCCCTGATGGAAACGGCGCATCTCGGCGGAGAGCTTACGGCGCTGAAGATCGACAATCTGGTCTGCATTGTTGAGCCGCTCGCGGGCAACCCTCACGGCGCGGTACGCGGCATCCACTTCCTTGACGATTCGCCTTTCAAGCCGCAAAAGTTCCGTGAGCATCTTTTCCTTCCGATACTTCGCCTGCCGGTAACGCCCCCGTTCCGCGCGGTTTTCCAGAGGCATATCCATCATCAGAGAAAAACTGTAGGTCAAATCCTCTCCGTCCAGAGCCTGCTCCGTGGACCGGTCAAATTCCCGGTCAAGTCCGTTCAAATCAAGCGTCGCCTCGAGATCCAACCGGGGCCAAAGGGCATTCCGCGTCATTCGCACCGCGAGATCTTCACTCTGAATGGCAAGAAGGGCATCCTGATGATCTGCCCGGCTCGCAATCGCCCGTCCTGCCCAAAATTCAAAAGCCCCTTCCGGAACCGCGGGATCGCCGCCCGAGGCCATCCCCACCCGTTCCTCGAAAGGGACCGACAGCTGATCCTTGAGCTCATTTTCGGCATCACGCATCTCATTGGCCACGAGAAGAACGTCATTGATCCGTGATCGGATATTGGCACGGGCGGCGTAATAATCCGGTTTCTCAAGAAGTCCCAGCGTCAGCTTCTCCCGGGTCACGCGATAAAAAAAGACAGCCTCCTTGAGCCCCTGCTTTTGGATCATCAGAAGCTCTTGCGCGGCACGCAGTCTCCAGGCCGCCCGGCGTGCTTCGAGCACAGCATCCTCAATCGCCCGCAGGGTCCGGAAGTTGAACCGCCGCACATCGATCCGCACCTTCTCAAGCTCCGAACGGTCCAAAAAACCAAAGGCATTCTCCAATAGCGGCTGATTCAACACAGCGCGTCCATCGGTGGCATAGGCGGGATTGACGGCAACAAATGAGGAATCGCTCTCGGTGCGGTTCGACGTGAAGGATGTCTCTAGGGTTGTCCCGGTAACAAATTCCTTGGCAAGCCCTCCCCGAACCACCGTCGTATCGGTACGTGTCGGCGCAAACACGCTTGCAGCGGGGGCCTCGTTCCGGTCGTAGGATGCGCCTGCGGAGAGTTGCGTATCGTACCGCCCCTCCGCGATGCCCGTCTCTTCCCGGTTGATCAACGCATCCGTGCGATAGACGCTCACTCCCAGACTCTGAGCCACAGACATGCGCGAAACCGCTTCAACGTCCAGCACCACTCCGTGAGGATCCAACACCTCCCCCCCACCCATCGCCGCTACCGTGTACAAACAGCAAAAAATCCCCGCGAGCCCCAGCTTCTTCAACATAGTCTGCTTCTCCCATCGTGAGATGCAAAAAAATGAATATTCAACAACGAAGACAGTCCTCTCAAACCGTCCGGCGATGCGTCAGAATCCATGCCGCTCCCAATGCCAACGCCGCGCCTACAATATCGGCCGCCCAATCACCGAACGAGCAAGACCTCCCCGGCGCCCACAGCTGGATCACCTCGGTTAAGGCTCCCCAAAATGCGACATAAACAAACACCGCGACGGCCGCATGAACCGCCCCGACCGCGAGGCGCCTTCTCAGCAACACCCGATACCCAAGCCACGCCAGCACCGCAAATTCCGCCGCATGAACAAGCTTGTCCGCCCCCTCCACAGGGACCGTCTGACCGGGTGCCGGCCAAACCGATGCTGCCAGAATCAAAATATGCATCACAACAAAAGACCCCAGCAGCATGAGCTGACTTTCTAGCCCGAAAACGTCTTATCGATAAACGAAACCACGCGGCGATGATACTCCTCCGGATGGCGCAAAACTGCCTGCGAATGCCCCGCGCCTTCGGCGACCCACAAATCGGTCACCCCGGGGATGCGCTTCCTCAAACGTTCCACATGCTCAAGACGCACATGATAATCCTTCGCGGCATGAATCCAGAACACGGGCTTTGTCAGCTTCACAATGAACCGCTCAATCGAAAAAAAGCTCAGGTTCTTCCTCACGCTGGCATAAAACAACGTCGTCATCGAAAGAAGGATGTACACCCAGTCGGGCACCCCGTCCGCGATCCTCTTGGGGGACACATAGATATTGACCCATTTTTTCATGTAGTGTTTGAGCGTCAGGTGCGTCGAAAAAGCGCCGTCCAGAAGCACCGAACGGATGAGCGGTGACGGAGCGGCGGCGGCGGCCACGGTCGCCCCCTTGGAAATCCCGAAGAGCGCCACCTCATATCCCTGACGCTGCAAAGCCACCCAGCTCAAAACCCGCTCGAGACATCTTAAATCCTGAAGCGTCGGCCACTGGTAGGGCTGGGCTTCCTCCTCGGTCTTATGGGCATCCAACGCCCGGGGTTTAAAGTCAAAGGTCAGGACATCCACTCCGTTTTCGGGCAAAAAATATGCGTGACGGTACCAGCTGTTGAGGTCCGCACCCGTCTCATGACAGAACACGACAAGCCGGCGGGAGGGTTCCTTGGCCCGGATGTACTCAGCTGTAATCGCACGCCGCGTATCATACGGAATCTTGAACTTACGGCGTTTGAGATTCGCCGGAGGCCGTGAATCCTTCGGCGCCTGAAAGCGCGGCACCTCAAAGGCATTGCGTTCAATGATGGGAATGTACCGGAAAAACACGAACACCAGAATCACCGCCACCGCCGACAAAAAACCCGAAAACCACCACCAGAAGGGCGTCATAGCTTTTTGGCCACCAGCACCACGTTCTGTCCGCCGAACCCGAAGGAGTCAGAGACAGCCACGCGGACCGCTTTTTTTCGCGCCTCATTGGGCACATAATCCAGATCGCACGCAGGATCGCGATGAGAATAATTAATCGTCGGCGGCACTACCCCGTCACGCATCGCGAGAAGACAGAATTGCAGCTCGACTGCACCCGCCGCCGCAATCAAGTGCCCCGTCATGGACTTGGTTGAACTCACCCAGAGTTGATCGGCCGCCGGGCCGAAGCACGAACGAATCGCCAAAGACTCAACGGCATCATTGACCTTGGTCGACGTTCCGTGAGCGTTAAGGTAATCCACTTCGGCGGGATTCACACGGGCGCCCTCGAGCGCCTCACGAAGGGAAGCAATGGCCCCAAGGCCCTCCGGATGGGAATCGGTCAGGCGATACGCATCCGCAGTGGAGCCGTAGCCGACCAACTCCCCATAAATCCTCGCTCCGCGCTTGCGGGCATGTTCAAACTCTTCAAGAATCACCGCCCCCGCGCCTTCCGAGAGAACAAATCCGTTCCGGGTCGCGTCAAACGGCCGCGAGGCCTTCTCAGGTTCTTCGTTGTGTGTGGACAACGCTGTCAACAGACAAAAACCCGCCACGCCCAAAGGATGAATCATCGAGTGGGCTCCGCCCGAAAGCACCACCGCGGCCTCTCCGCGCCGTATGATCGCGGCGCCTTCACCAATGCCTTGGGCCGACGCCGCGCAAGCCGTCAGGCAGTTCAATGCCGGCCCCCGGATCCCGTAGCGGCGCACAAGATGCGCCAAGGTTGCCGCGGGCTCCTTCTGTGCCTCAGCGGCGCCGTCGCCGCCGGCCAAACGCGCCGCAAGATAGGCCGCCGCGTCGAACTCGCCCTTGCCCTTCCCAAAAGATTCCGCAAATGCCCGCGCCAGGCTCTCGACGGGAGCCGCCGAATCACCGGCGGCAAAGTACACGCCCTTGGAGCGTTCATCCAGATTGTCCCAGTCGAGCCCCGAATCCTTCACCGCCTCTTCGGAGGCCGCGATCGCAAACAGGGAATTCGACATGGCACCCCGAAGCCGCGGGTCGGCCGCCACCAGTTTGGTGGCATCAAAGTTTTTGACCTCACCGGCGATGCGGGAAGAAAAACCCGACGCGTCGAAGTGGGTGATCCCGGCGATGCCTGAGCGCCCGTTCATCACGGCGTCCCAGGTTTCGGCCACGCTGTGGCCCAGCGGTGTCACCGCGCCCATTCCCGTCACCACCACCCTCTTCAAGACTCACCTCCGCCTGCCTTCAGCACCAGAGAATGAAATGCCAGAGCGCTTTCAAAATGATTCACCATCACGAGCTTGCCGGCTCCCCGCGAACGCCCCTCAAATCCAAAGCTATCCTTGAGATAGGCGTCTTCCGGCACGAGAGAACGCGCCGGAACGCCCTCCCGAAGTCCCATCGCCGCGAGCGCAATCCCGGCGGGCGCATCCGCATACCCCATAAATCCGGTCACCGCCTTGGCGGAAACAAGACCCGGTTTCTCTCCGCATCCGGCAAACACCTGCTCGATCGCCCGCGACTCTTCAAGATCCTCAGCACCTATACCCCTGGCACTCAAATACACCAAACCAACATCTTCCGGTTTCGCCCCGGCGGCTTCGATCGCCGCACGCATCACATCCGCCCGATACTCGGCCCCCCGCGTTTCACGGTCCCTGCCGCCGTCTGCGGCCGACGCAAAACCGGAGATCTCGGCATAAATCTTCGCGCCGCGGGCCACCGCCCGTGAACGCTCCTCAAGAACCAGAATAGCCGCGCCCTCTCCCATAATGAGCCCCGAAGCAGCCGGAGAAAACACCGGATACACCGGATCCCCCTGAGCGCCCGTCTTCAGCATCTTCTCCGAAAAGTATCTCCAAAGACCTCCGCCGAACACCCGTGACTCCGCGCCGCCGGCGAACATGACGTCCGCTGATCCCCGCAGAATAATCCTCGCGGCCTCTTCAACAGCAGCGGCGGAACCTGACGAATCTGCCGTCAGCGTGTTGGACGGCCCCTTGAGGTTGTGTTCGATGGTAATGTGGCAGGCTGGCATATTGGGCAGATACTTGAGAAGCCACAGCGGAAAGAGCCGTCCCATGCCTTCGGAACCGAACTTGCGGGCGTCAAAACCCGCGGGTTGCGACTCGGCGGCGCGGAACGCCTCGGACATCTCCTCGGGATCGTGCTCAAAGATGCCCGCGCCGATCACAACACCCGCATTCCGCGGCTCATACGAACCGTCTGACGTGAGTCCCGCGTCGGTCTTGGCGAGCGTTGAGGCCGCAACGGCCATGCGAATGTCACGACACATCACCTTGAGAGATTTACGGCTTTTGACGTATGGGGAGGCGTCAAAACCCCTGACAAATCCGGCGTGGGTCAACGGCAAGGTCGGTAAATCATCCGGCCCTTTGGGCACAATCGCCGCGCGGCCCAGAGAGACTGCGTCCCAATAGGCTTCGCCGCCGATCCCGCAGGGCGTCACAAGGCCCAGTCCGGTCAGCACGACCCGCCTCGCGGAACTCAACACGCCGCTCCCTTGGAGTCCTGAATCAGCCTCCGGATATTGTACGATTCCATAAAATCTTCCGAAAAAACCATGCTCCGCTTCCCGTCATCTCCCAGACGTTCGAATAATCCAAAAAATATCTCTGAGCGGGCCACACGCTTTCCTTCCCGTGTGATCTCGCAGCTCGTCATTGCGGCGTCCTCGCCCAGCTCCACCAGCCTCGCCTCAATCTTGAGGGCTGACGGCGTACCGACCGCCGCCTCAAACTCGGCATTCGCGATCTTAGCAAGCACCACTTCCCTGCGGAAGTCAATGGATGCTCCCACCAGGACTCCACCCACCTGCGCCATCATCTCAAGCATCAGGCTCGACTGCAACACCGGAAAACACGGGTACTCGTCAATGAGCGCTTCCTCCGCCCGCGTGACATTCTTAAGCCCGATCGCAACTTTATTCTTTTGAATTAGTTGGAAAGAATCCAATATGATCCAGCGCACGATTCGGTGATTCCCCGTTTTTCCTTTGCAAAAAAAACAGACTACATTTTACCAATAACACTCAAAGAAGACTATCACAGGCTTGGGTCGGTATGTGTCAAGAACTTGGTGGTAGCTCTTGAGGGAATCAGGCCTTTTGAGAGA
>JADGBA010000182.1 GCA_015231685.1 Candidatus Omnitrophota bacterium
GGACGCCGTCACCTTCGGGGGCAGTGTCTTCAAGCCTTCATGGCTTGCGTCGGGCAATTACAAGGCCATCGGCCTTGAGATCAGGCGATACCTTCGCGCTTATCACGCGCATGTCGCCGATTCTTAAGCTCTCGGTCGCCATGTGATAAGAAATGCTGGTATTATTTAAAAAGTAGTTGAATTTATCGGGGTGGTTTGTTTTGAAACCCCGGCCCTTTTCGGGCATACTCCTCTGATACACCCGCTTCAATCAATCGGATCAAAAAAGCATTTTCTGGAAGGATATTTCTAAAGAGGAAGGGGCGCTCTTTTGGGTAGGGGTTTTGGAGTCGAATCTAAGAATAGACTTTTAATTACGGCGAAGAATAAGACGGGCCGGTTTCCGCGCGCGCTTAAAGTGTGCGCGGTTCTGCTGGCGTGTTCGTTTTTTCTTCAAGAAATCTCGTTTGCCGCGCCGCAGGTTTTCCGGCCCACTTATTTACTCCAGCCTTCCGCCGCTTCTGAACCCGCCGATGAATTAAAACTTCCGGAAACCGTGGCCCGGATCGGTGAAGTTTATGAAACCCCGGATTCCGCCCGGAATGCGGAGCGGACGATCTTCCTGATTCAGGACGCGCATACAAATGCTTCGGGTCAGATGAATCTCGCCAGGGCTCTGGACGGGATTTTGGACCACAAGCGCGGAATACAGTCTGTCTTCGTTGAGGGCGGATCGGGGGACAGCTCGCTTTCATTCATCCGCAAGTACGGAAGCCGCGCCAAGCGCGCCGCGGCCGCGATGCCTTATCTTCGCCGCGGCGAGCTTCACGGCGAGGAGTATCTGGACATCACCTCGGACCGTGACTTCAGCGTTTGGGGTGTGGAGGAGATGCGGTTGTATCGCAGGTCCCTGGACCTCTATCGACGCATCGCCCGTGAGCGGGATGGACTCAAACCCTATCTCGCGAAGATCCGTTCCACGCTGAGTTTGCTCAAACAAAAGTTCCTGAATCCCCGCCTTCTGGAGTTTGACCGCCAGAGCGCTTTGGCGGCTTCCGGGGAGACGGGGCTCGCGCAGTACTGCGCGAGGCTGCTCGATGAAGCGGTGGAACTCGGGCTGGCCGCGGACCGCTGGGTGCATTTGAACCAGCTCGCCGGGATCGAGAAGCGTGAGAGCCGCATCGACTTCGCGGCCGCCAGCCGCGAACGGGAAGAGGCGGTTCTTGTGTTGAGTGACGAGGACCGGGCTGAGCTGGCCGCGCCTTCCGGGGACGCGTTGCATCCGGCCCGGCTCGCGGGGGAAGGTCCGGCGGAACTGAAAGCATACTTCGCGGTTCTTAAAGAAAAGCTTTGGAAGGCTTCCGCGCAATACGGATCTGCGGATGAGGAATTCTCAGACAAGTGGCCCGAGCTTTTTCGATATATGGAGTATCTTCAGGATGTTTCTCGAATCGATTTTGCGCAAGTCCTCCGCGAACAGAAGGAGCTCGAGCAGGTCATTCTCAACCGTCTGGCACGCGACGGGGATGAGATCCGCCTCATTCTGGCCGGACGCCGTCTCGAGGTTCTCGGGCGTCTTCTCGATCTGGAGCTCACGCCCGAAGAATTCGATGCGCTCCGCGCGGCGCCGGCGGAATACTCCGTCAGAACGCTCACGGGATTTTTGAATCGCAAGATTCTGGAAGCCGCATCGCATTACGAGAAGACGCTTTTTTTGGAGGACGGATTCGACGCCGCGGTGCGGAGGGCCGTGCGGTTTTATGAAATCGCCCAACTCCGCGACCGGCACTTCCTCAATGCGATGTTCGCCCGGATGGATTCCCGATCCGAGAATCAGGCGGCCCTCATCACCGGAGGATTCCACACGCCGCACCTCAAGGCGCTCCTCAGGGCGCGCGGGATTTCTTATGTCTCGGTGACGCCGCAGGTCTTGCATGAGACGGACCACGCCCGGTATGAGCGGCTTCTTCTGGGCCGTTCGGTGTTGCGGGCGGCGCGGCATCAAGAAGCGCCGATGGGCCGGGGAATATGGACCCAAAATTTGAGAACTCCCGCCAACCGGCTTTTGGGGCGATCGGGCGCGGGATTCCGGATTCTCACGGATCTGGGCGTCGCGGGTACAGTGATGCCGGAGAGCCTGTCCCCGGTTCTCGCGGGGTCCAGGACCGCGGTACTGGATCCTCAGATTGCCGCGCGGGAACTCGCAGAGCACGGCCGGTGGCTCGCGGGACGCGATGTCAGCATGGTGTACCGATTTGTTCAGCCGATCAAGCCGGTTATCGTGAAAACCCCCGGGACCAGGTTGTCGCCACGCTTGAAGGACGAGGAGCCGTTGCCTCTTCCGGAATACGGCGAGACACCGAGTCTGATTCGCCGGCACCGCGGCACCACCGCGCCGGCTTCAGGGTCGCGCGCGCCGGAGACTGATATTCGTGCCGTCATCTCACGGCTTGAGAATCTCCGCGAGGAACTT
>JADGBA010000183.1:0-1551 GCA_015231685.1 Candidatus Omnitrophota bacterium
TACCGCGATGGCTTTGTACCGGTACTTTTATTCATGAGGCTTCAGTCGTTTTTGTCCCAGAACGGCGTGGCCAGCCGTCGCAAATGCGCCGAGATCATTCTTGCCGGGGAAGTGCGGGTCAACGGCAAAGTGGCTTCCGGTCCGGGAGACGCCATTGACCCGGAGAAGGACGAGATTCTGTACCAGTCGAAGCCTGTGAGGCCGTGCGCCCGCAGGCAGTATTTCCTTTTTCACAAACCGCTCAATGTCATCACCACGGCCCGGGATACGCATGCCCGGAAGACCGTGGTTGATTTTTTTAAGGGAGTCCAGGCCCGATTGTTTCCGGTCGGACGGCTGGACCGGAACACCACCGGGATTCTTCTTCTCACCGATGACGGGGAGCTCGCGAACCGGCTCATGCATCCCCGGCACGGGGTTTTGAAGCGTTACGCGGTCCTCACCGACAGTCCTTTGAGTTCCGTGCAGCTGACCAAGTTTTCCAAGGGTGTCCAACTGGGTCCCAAGCGCACCGCCGAATGCGGGATCCGCCCGTGCGGGAAGAAGGAACGCTATTATGCCTATGAGGTCACGCTGGCTGAAGGGCAGAACCGTCAAATCCGGCGCATGATGACCATTCTCGGAAAAAACGTCAAAGCCCTTCATCGTTTTGAATACGGCCCGCTGGTCCTGGGCCGTCTGGAACCCGGCAAACACCGGCCTCTGACCGCGGAGGAGGTGGCCGCGTTGAGGCAGGCGACGCAAACCCCTGGGGGGAATTCCCGTGGCCATTCGTGAGGTTGTGCAATACCCGGATCCGGTGCTTCTGGCGCCGACCGAACCCGTCAAAGAAATCGGCGCGCGCGAGCGGGTGCTTGTGCGCGACATGATCGACACCATGTACGCCACCAACGGCGTCGGGCTCTCCGCCAATCAGATCGGGGACCGCCGGAGGGTGTTTGTGGCCAGTCCCGACCAGGAACCCGGCAAGGAACTTGTCTTCTTCAATCCCGAAATTATCCGCCGTTCAGGACGAATTCGCGAAAGGGAAGGTTGCCTGAGCGTTCACGAATACGCGGATCATGTGGCGCGTTACCGCAGGGTGACCCTTCGCGGCCTTAATCTCAAGGGGGAGACTGTGACGATGGAGGCTGAAGGATTTCTCGCGCGGATTTTTCAGCACGAAACCGATCATCTGGACGGTAAGGTCTTCCTCTTTCGACTCGGTTGGCTTAAGAAAAAAAAGGTATTGAAGCGTTTCGCCCGCCGATGAAGGTGCTTTATTTTTCCTCCGGCACGTTCGGACTTCGGACGCTGGAGGCGATTGCCGCAAGCCGGCACCGGGTCGTGAGCGTCGTGACCGTTCCGGAGAAACCGCGAGGCCGCGGCAAGAAGATCCTTCCTTCCGAAGTGCGTGTGCTTGCCGATCAACTTAAGCTTCCCGTTCTTTCGCCCGGGAAGCCCAACGCCCCGGAAAGCCTCGAAATCTTCCGCGCCATGGAAGCGGATGTGTACGGCGTGGTGTCCTACGGACGAATTCTCAGCCAGGAATTTTTGGACCTTCCGCCGGCC
>JADGBA010000183.1:1561-2430 GCA_015231685.1 Candidatus Omnitrophota bacterium
ACCCTTCGCTTCTTCCGGCGTATCGGGGAGCCTCGCCGATCGCGGAAGCGCTTCTGCGGGGTGACGCGGTTGTGGGAACCTCGATTGTCAAAGTTTCGCTCAAGGTGGACGCGGGCGACGTGTATCTTCAGGAGAAGATGACGCTGGAAGGGCATGAGAACGCGGAAGAAGTGTGGAACCGCCTCGCGGCGGTAAGCGCCAAGCTGTTTGTCCGTACACTCGACGGTATTGAGGACGGTTCAATGCGGGCGGTTGCGCAGGACGAGTCCCGGGCGACGCTCTGCCGAAAACTCTCCAAGGAGGACGGGCGCATCGACTGGAGCGCCGACGCGGGTTCGATTCACAATCGAGTGAGGGCGCTCTATCTGTGGCCGGGCGCGTGGAGTATTCTGGAAGGGAGCAAGGTCAGGATTTTGAAGAGCGTCATGTCCGAAATGACTTTGCAAGCGGATGCGGCGCCCGGAACGATTGTTTTTGTGGGACGCGAGGGTATCGGTGTGCGGACGGGAGGCGGAATCCTGACGATTCTGAGACTTCAGATGGAAGGCTCCAGGCCCCTGGATGCGCAGGAATTCTTGAACGGCAGAAACCTAAAGGAAGGACAACGATTCGATCATGAGTGAATTTGCCAGACATATCGCGCCGGGAGAGCTTCTTCTCAAGGACTTCGAAACCATCCGCTCACGAGAGAAGCTGGAGACCTCGAATGAGGTGGCCGAGCTTCTCTTCATCCAGTCGATTGAAGGCCGTTCCCATAACGGCGCCGGCGTGTTTTCCAAGCGTATTTATGTCAACACCGGCATTGACGACATCGTCCGAGCCCTGAAGCGCGATCCCGTCAAGGTGAAGCGTGACCGACAGAACCTGAT
>JADGBA010000027.1:0-12029 GCA_015231685.1 Candidatus Omnitrophota bacterium
GTGGGGCACGCCGGCTTCGAGGAAAGCCTTTCCCCGCGCCCGATCACCCGGACCTGTGTCCTCAGGGCCGTTAGCGGCCTGACCCCTCTTTTTAAGAATTGCACTGTTATCGGCCTTTGGGTCGATCATGATTTTTGTGTCCATCCGATTGAATCCGCGGGTCTGGTATCGTCATCCGAAACAGCGCACCCGGTATCCCGGCTTCCGGAATCCGCGCGCCTCTAGAACACACTCGCCGTCCCCACCCATGTTTCGGCCAAAACTCTTCACCAGTCTCAAGGACTACTCCTTCCGCCAGTTTCGCTCCGATGCAACCGCCGGTCTGATTGTGGGTGTGGTTGCGCTGCCGCTCGCAATCGCGTTCGCCATCGCCTCGGGGGTCTCGCCGGACCGCGGACTCGTCACTGCCGTAGTCGCCGGGTTCCTGATTTCCGCGCTCGGCGGGAGCCGGGTCCAAATCGGAGGACCCACCGGGGCCTTTGTCGTCATCGTTTACTCCATCGTCCAGACGCATGGCGTGGACGGTCTTATCGTGGCCACGCTGATGGGCGGATGTATTCTCATGATCTTCGGGATGATGGGTTTTGGCGGGGTGCTCAAGTTTATCCCGTACCCGGTAACAGTGGGATTCACTTCCGCCATCGCGATCATCATCGCCACCACCCAGGTGAAGGATTTCCTCGGTCTGCCCGTGGGCAGCGTACCCGCAAATTTCATCAGCCAATGGGTCATCTACGCCAAATATGTCTCTCATGTCAGTCCGTATGCCCTGATGCTGGGCACCCTGACCATACTGATCGTGGCTTACTGGCACAAAATCTCCCACAAACTCCCGGGTTCCATTATTGCCCTGGTCATCGTGACTCTTCTCTCAGCGTTGTTCCAGCTTCCGGTCGAAACCATCGGGAGTCGATTCGGCTCCATTCCTCAAACGCTGCCCATGCCGCATTTTCCGCATCTGGACTTTGAGCTGGTCCGGGACCTGGTCCCCTCCGCTTTCACCATCGCCATTCTCGCCGGCATCGAGTCGCTGCTCTCGGCGGTGGTGGCCGACGGCATGATCGGCGGCAAACACCGCTCCAACACCGAGCTCATAGCCCAGGGAATCGCCAATGTCGCTTCATCACTCTTCGGCGGCATGCCCGCGACAGGCGCCATCGCGCGCACCGCGACCAATGTCCACAACGGCGGTCGGACTCCCGTGGCCGGCATTGTCCATGCGCTGACACTGGTTCTTATCATGACCTTTTTCGGGCATTGGGCCGTGCATATCCCCCTAGCGTGTCTGGCGGGAATTCTCATGGTCGTTTCCTACCGGATGTGCGAATGGCATTCTTTCGCGATGGTCTTGAAGGCCCCCAAAAGCGACGTGATTGTCCTCCTGAGCACTTTTTTCCTTACGATCTTGTTTGATTTGACGCTAGCGATCGAGGTCGGCGTCATCCTGGCGTGCTTCCTTCTGATCCAGCGGCTGTCCGTGGCCCCCAACATCGGAATGATCACGAAGGACATCATGGACAAGGAACTTAACGGCGACCTCATGGACCTCAAGGACAAAAATATTCCGGAGAGCGTGGAGGTGTTCGAGATTGTGGGCGCGTTCTTCTTCGGCGTGGCGTCAACCTTTACCGAAACCATCAATAGCATCGAAAAGAAACCGCGGATACGGATTCTAAGAATGCGAAATGTTCTCTACATGGACGCGACGGCCCTCAACGCCCTTCGTCACGTTTACCGTAATGCCACAAAAAACGGGATCCGAATCCTGATCTCGGGAATCCACGCCCAGCCGCTCATCGCTCTCCAGCATTCCGGGCTCTACGCGGAAATCGGCGAAGAAAACTTTCTGGCCAACGTTGACCACGCACTCAGCTTTGCGGCCGGACTCCTGGAGTCTCCGTCTGTCGCGGCCGGCGCAGAAGCCATCACTCCCTGATTTCACCGCGCCGGTTTCATCGCGCCGGCTTGCCATTATGAGGACAAACTGCTAGTATCACCGCCTTATGCCCGACCAGAAAAGACGCAAACACATCCGTAATATCGCCATCGTGGCCCATGTCGACCATGGGAAGACGACCCTCGTCGACGCGCTCCTCAGGGAGACGGGCGCCCATGCCTTCAAGGAAGGCGATGTCACGGTCATGGATTCCAATCCGATAGAGAAGGAACGCGGGATCACGATTTTCTCGAAAAACGCGTCATTCACTTACAAAGACACGGTCGTCAACATCGTCGATACTCCGGGCCACGCGGACTTCGGAAGCGAAGTCGAGCGTATTCTCAAGATGGTGGACGGTGTACTCCTCCTTGTCGACGCCTTTGACGGGCCCATGCCCCAGACCAAATTCGTGTTACGCAAGTCGCTCGAACTTCACCTTAAGCCCATCCTTGTTGTGAACAAGATTGACCGGCCCGGCGCGCGGCCGCATGAGGTCGTGGACATGACCTTCGACCTCTTCTGTGAGCTCAAGGCCACCGACGAGCAGCTCGACTTCCCTATTGTCTTTGCCTCTGCGAAGGACGGTCACGCGACACTCGACATGGACGAGCCGTCAGACAACATGAAGCCGCTTCTCAACACCATTCTCCACCGGGTTCTTCCTCCGGTGGCCGATCCGGATCAGCCGTTTCAGATGCTCGTGACCCTCCTCGATTATGACCCCTACGTCGGCCGTATGGCCATCGGGCGCATTTTTCACGGCATCGCCAAAAAGGGCGATACGCTGATCGCCGTCAAACGCGACGGCTCCACCGAGACCGGCAAGGTAACCCGGATCCTCAAGTATCAGGGCCTGAAGCGCATCGAAGCGGACGTGGCCGAAGCCGGAGACATCGCCTGCATTTCGGGCTTCTCGGAGATTCACGTGGCTGACACCTTGGCCCATCCGGACCGGCCCGAGGCGATCTCGGCGGTGAAAATCGATGAACCCACGATCTCAATGAACTTCGCGCACAATTCAAGTCCTCTCGCCGGCAAAGACGGCGGACGGTTTCTCACATCACGGCACATCCGCGAGAGGCTCATGCACGAAGCGATGATGAATGTCGGCATCCGGGTCGAGCCCACAGCCGACGGCGACCGCTACAAGGTCTCGGGGCGCGGCGAGCTGCATCTTTCTATTCTCATCGAAACCATGCGCCGGGAAGGCTATGAGATGGAGGTCTCCCGACCCGAGGTCATTCTAAAAACCGTGGACGGCGAAACCCTGGAACCGGTCGAGGAAGTCGTCATCGAAACGGACCCCGGATATCAGGGGGCGGTGATTGAGGCATTGGGGCCCCGAAAGGCCGTCATGAACGACATGACGACGAGCGCGGTCGGAACGATCCGGATGGAATTCCTTGTCCCCTCGCGCGGCCTGCTGGGATTCCGGAGCGAGCTTCTCAATATGACCCGCGGCACCGGGATCATGTACCAGAACTTCTACGACTACCAGGTCTTTAAAGGAGAAATCCCCGACCGGAAGGAAGGGGTTCTCATCTCACAGAACCCGGGCCGGGCCGTGGCCTATGGTCTCTGGGGCTTGCAGGACCGCGGAGAAATCTTCGTCCATCCGGGAGACGATTTGTATGAAGGCATGATCGTCGGCGTGAACCGCAAAGGACCTTCGATGGTGGTCAACGCCATCCGGGAGAAGAAACTCACCAACATGCGCTCCTCCGGAGCGGATGAAGAAATCCATCTCGTTGCCCCGAGAGAAATGACGCTGGAATTTGCCCTGGAATTTATCGAGAAGGATGAGCTTGTGGAAATCACGCCGAAGAACATCAGGCTCAGGAAACGCCACCTCACCGAGAACGCCCGCAAGACCCAGCGTCGAAGCTCAAACAAAGCGGACTAGCATCAAACGGCAAACAGGACCAAAACCTGTTTGATCGAATTTACGACGTCTTCAGATAACGGCTTCCGTCCCTCTGCACGGCGTACTTGAAGGTGGTTGTCCCTCCGGCGCCGCCGTCAGCCGTCAAAATCTCCATCTTCCCGTATTCACCGGCATCGGTCGTAAAAATAAAGACTTCGCCCGCGGCATTGTTCACAGCATCATTCAAATATCCGCTCAAGGGGGCCTCCGTGATCGCGTCGTAACTCTGGGTCGCCGTCTGTATTCTGGCGTTGCCGTTGGGCCACATGATGTCTTCCTCAAGATATATATCCGAAACCGGGTCATTCACCGTCGAAAGCGAAACGAAGCTGAACCCGTCCCCGTTGCCTCCGTCGATCATCGTCCCTGTTCCCGTGACAGGCGTCGCATATGCCGTCGAAGTAACCCCGCCGGCGTCGCGCGTCTCCCCTGCTCCCGGCTGGGTCGGCGTGCGCTCGTCACGCGCCTCGCGAATCGCGTCCACGGTGGCCGACGGAAGTCCGCTCGCCTCCGCAATCTCAGGCGAGAGCGTCGCGTAAATAAGGTTGCCTCTCAGATTCTTGATTTTCATCACGCCGTCTTCAAGCACGTAGACCATGACGGTGCTTCCGGTCGTGGTCTGAGTCTGCCCCGTGATGCGCGGTGTCTGACTCTTCTGCCAACGCGTCTCCGCGACATACAAATCGCCGCGCTTTTCAATCCGGTCAATAAAAATCTTGAGACGAGTGTCCGCGAACATGTCGAAGTCAAACCGGACGCCTTCGGTCAAAAACACCTTGTTCCCCAGATAGTCGCGTGCGATGAGCTCCGAGAACGCGTTCACATCCTGCCGCTCGTACGCTTCGGCCAGCTTCAAAGTCGCCGCCGTGACCAGGTCCGTGTATCGCACATCGCGGAAAACCACCGCCCGGATATTCTGGAACACCGGAAGTTCAAAGGTCTCGAGAAGCTCCGTCTCGATCTTGAGGACCGGTTCGTAGCGCTTTTCGGAGAAGGGAATGATTTCGTACGCGAAGAAGTGATTCACCCCAACCTCGTTCCACGTCCTTCCACCGTCTTCCGAAAAAAGCATCTTCTTGATCCCATCGGCGTGCGTCAAATCACCCGTCACAACAATTTTGCCTTCGCGGAGCTGGTCCGGCATCAGAACAACCTCGCCATAAGCAGAGTCGGTCGAGTACCCGTTGATACGAGCATTCCGGATTTCGTAGCCGGAGAAGCGCTCCTGTTTTTTCTTCTTATCGAGGAGAGCGGTGAACTTTTCCCTGATCGCCTCGAGTTCGCCCCACACGGCCGAACGGGTGTTGGCCATCTCTTTCTGCATACTCTCGGTCATCCGGTGATCCAGCACAATGTATCTGCTTCCAACGGACTCAAGATCCTTGCTTGCCTCGGAGACCGCTTGAAGCACCTTTTTGGGGTCATCGGGATAGCGCGCAGCGGCCTCCCGGGCCTTCGATACCGCCGCCGCCTGAGCCGAATTCACACGTCGGCGCTCGGCCAGAAGCTCCTGGTCCGCCTTCTTCATCTCCTTTAAGGCTTCCCGCATTTCCTTGAGAGCGTCGGCCGCGGTCTTGAACGCGCTTTGCGCGGCCTCGTTTTCTATCGGCAGGGTCACGGCCCTCACCTCAAAATCTGTCACCGAAACTCCGCGGAATTCGTCAGCCTTTCGGTCCATAAAGAACTGTCCCAGATATCCGTCGTACTCCTCTATTGCCTTGGCATAGGTCTCAGACGCGCTCTTTAGATGCATTGTCTCAAGCTTCAGCTTATCCGGGTCCTTAAGGACCGTTCCCTGACGGGAGGCCTCAAACTTTTTGGTGAACTCCTCGATCTTTTGGGCGAACTCATCCGTATCCATTCTCAGACGATCGGAAGCGGACTTGGGATTGGCCCTGCGGATGATTTTCCAGGGCTGAAAGGTATTCATATAAAAAGAGTTGATCTCCGAAACACCCGCGGGAATCGCAGCCGATTCAGCCACGGAATCAAAGACCCCGCGTGTCGTCAGGTACTGGGAAACAAGATTATTGTACGCGGCGATGCCCTCCTTATACAGCGAAACGGCCTTAGCTGTCGAAAGTTTCGATAGCCTCTCGACTTCATCACGGCGTCCGATCATGGGATGATACATGATCGAGTCAAGGACCCTTCTGAGATCGGTGGGATTGGCCGCCATCTCCCGGGTCATCTTCTCTCTCTCGGCAATGCTCCCGATCGGTTCCATCGCGGACGGCTGGACCACGCAGCCCGCGCCGGTGCATGTCCACACGGGGCCCACGCTCGGCGCGTAAATCTGGTGAAGACTTTTAAAACCCGCGTTCACCTCAAACTTCGAAGGCAGTTCAACAGGGTTCACAATACGCTGAGAAATATTCCAGGCGGTCATGAACGTGTTGGGTTCCCAGTCGACTTCGTCCAGAGCCGCCAGGGCCGGGTCGGGGTCGAAGGCACCGTTCACCTGTGAGAGTCCCCGGCGCATTTGCGCAAGACGTTCCTCATTCCTGACTGTATCGTAATCGGCTGCGGTGATCGTCTCGGCCTTGAAATCAGCGGGAAGCTCCGGGAAAGAATCCACCGAAATCTCTGCATGAGCGGGCAGCGATTCTGAGCGCTTCTTGAGTTCCTCAAACAGGGACGCGTGTGTCTTGCCCCAGTTGCGAAGAGGCTCCACCAAGGCGCGGGCCTCCGCCAGGCGGGCCTGCTCGTCTTCAATGACTTTGGCATAAATCTCATTCAAATAGCCCACACGGTTCTCGGCAAATGCCTTGTAGGCCTGATGCACTTTTTCGTAGCACGCGTTGGATTCCTTTTGCATCTTTTGGCCAAAAGCACGTGCGCTGGCAGTGCACCGCTCGTACTGCGGCATCGTCGATGCTTTAAAAAGAGGTTTGCAGGCGTCGCTCATCCGGCGGTAAATCGCGCTGTTTTTCTTGCCGAGGTCCACACAGGGCTGGGACTCGGTCACCCGCGCAAGAGCCACCGGATCAAGAAGCGTCATTTTCGAAGACGGCATGGTTCCCGCCGTAATCAGATTGAACATCGAGGTCTCCAGCGCCTGAACTTCGCTGAGACTCATCCGGCCCTGCCCCTCCGGATTGGTCTCGTTTTCCTTGATGCTCTCCCTCATATCACCGATCACCTCGGCGGCCTTGTCCAAATTGTAGTTCGCCGATTTCTCCTTGACGGTTTCCAGAGGGTCCGGAATCCCCGCGGGCATGGACGGGTCCGGCAGCGTGCGCATCCCCGAAAACCACTTCGAGTTCACGTACTCGTCCTCGGTAGCGATCATGTCGTCCTGGTTTTCCTTGTAGTACTTGCGCCAACCTTTGCAGGCCTCATTGGCCTTCTTCACCGTTTCCTTGAAGGTGTCGGCGTTGAGCATGGCCTGGACAATGTCCTTGAACACGAGGTCCCACAGCTTCTTGATCACGGCGCCGGACTTTTTCATCCGGTCGAGTTTCTCCGAGGCGGCAGCCTGAATCTTGGAAGCGTCAATCTTGCCCTTCTTGGCCCAAGCGTCCCGGATGTAATTGATCTCGTCGACCGTGGCGGTGGGCGGCAGGTCGGCGACCTCATCCCGCACGAATTTGTAGAACATTTTGGTCGACTTGCCGAGATACACCTGGGCTTCGGCCTGAATAACCCCCGTGGCGATGCCATTCATTGCCGCTTTTCCGGCGGCGCCCTTCGCCTTCTCCGTGGCCAGATGCGCGAAACCGGAGTTGCTCTTGAAGAGAATGGAAAACACCAGATCGTCCGTGATCTCGGGGGTCAGCGCGGACCCGCCTGCCATCGAGGCCAGCACGTCCGCCATGGCCGTCTTGATCATGGGCTTCACCAGCTCCACCAGAGGACTCACGATGTCCCCTTCGGCCAGATTCAGCACAAAATCAGTCAGCTTCGCCAAATCAATTTCCGCAAGGACCTGCTCGATGTACCGCCCCATGTACTTGCCCCAGAACATGGTTGAAGGCGGCAGGTTCTGCTTCTCGGCCTTATATACGCGGATCATGAAGTGGAGGTTCTTCCGGATCTTCTCCGCGCGCTCCCGCAATTCGAGGAATCGCTTGTTCAAATCCAGTGCCAGCCGGCTGATTTCGTCCGATGACTGGCCTGACTGAATCTGTTTGTTCAGTTCGCTCAGAGCTCCGAGAATCATTCGGGACTCTTCCCGCACCTTACGGGCTTCTTCCACAAGCCGCGCGTTGAGGGATTCGGTTTCCTGCCAGCTCTGGCCAAAAATTTCTTCGTCCGAAGCTCCGAAGATCCAGCTGCCGGCGGAATACACAACACTCAAGGCATTGGCTCCCGCGGAAAGAACGGTGGATTCCTTCACCATATCCTGGACCAGCGCGGTCCAGCTCTGGGCGGCCCGGGCATCGCGGAGAGCGGCATTAAGAAGACTTACGACGTTCTGCCTCTTCTGAATTCTCTCGCGGAGGGCTATCACTTCCCCATAAGTGGAGGCGTCCGGTGTTTTCTGGAATCGGGTGGAAAGCTCAAGCAGCTTCGCCTTGTCTTCCGCGAGCCTGGAGCGCGCGTCCTGGATCTGATCCTTGACCATCTGCACCTGGTCCGCCGCCTGAGATGTTCCCGTCCCGAGCATCAAAAAAACCATCGTCCCCAGGAGCGCGCGCCCCATCCATCCGGTCTTCATCTCATCGCCCTCACTAGTTCCGCGTCAGAGGGTCGTCGCCGCGGACTTCATAAAGCCGCCACACGTCCCCCCGGTTCCGAAAAACATATTCCGCGCTTCCCCGGGAAAGCACCGGCCCGCCCGAACTCCGCGGAGCAGTTCTTTTCTCCCAGTCGAATCTCACCGCCATCTTGTCCCCGCCCGACGTCACCGTGTCGACAAAAAACTGAAGGTCCAGAAGATTCCCGGCATAAAAACGGTTCTCAACCGCATTCATGAATTCCGAACGCATCGGCACAAAGGCCGGAGAAACCACCCCGTCAAAGCTCTCCCGCGTGTATCCCTGATAGGCGTCAAACACATGAGCCACAAGCTCCCGAGCCAAGCCGCGGTCTCCCGCGACTTCCGGTGCGTCGCCGATGTCAACATGCGTATCTGCCTTCGCTTGACGGCTTTTCTCCGGCGCGGTTCCCATCGCAAAACCCGGCGCGCTCCACGCCCCCATAGCCGTCACAAGAACGAGCGCCAGAAGCGCGCGCGCCCTAAAACTGGCTGACAAGTTTGGAGATGACACGTGTTTCGTTGTAGTCCTGCTCGCCGTTCTCATGGTTATAAACGTTCCGTTCGATTTTGGAGATCCAGTGGGTGTTCCGCTTTTTGGCTATGAGCACATCGGCCTCAACGTAAGAACGGGTGTTCATGTATCCCGCATCGGGCGCGGCGGCAGCGGATTCCTGAAGGTTGTATCCGTAACGGATGTCCAAATTCTCCATAAGATCGTACTGCCCCGACAGGGACACCCCGGCGTTGATATCATTGTCGTCCTCGTTCTTGGGGTTCCTGAAATCCAGAGAAGCGTCCGCGGAGTTGTACCACCTCCGTCCGAAAAGCTCAAAATCCCTGCTGATATTGGCGCCCATCCGGTTGAAGGTATCGATGCGGCTCCGGTCGGCCCTGTCGCGATACGCGCGATACTCATACCGGGCACCGACATTGGCGTCCCACACACGGTCATTCACCGAAAGACCGGCGGTGGCCGTGGTGTTGTCCACGGATTCCGCGTCGTCGTCTGAATTTTCGTCAAAAAAATTGTAATACGTCCTCACGTCAAGGCTGCGGCGCTCTTCGAGCGGCTTCATGTAGACCGTCAGATACTTTTCGTCGTGAATGGTGCGGTATGTGCGCGTGCTGTGGTCGAGATGATCCCAGTACCAGTTTTCGACGAGCGTCGCCCGCAGGCGCGGGCTGACGATCAGATCCGTCGTGAACTGATGCTGGCTCTTGTCCGAGGAGGCTGAGCCGGTTTCGGACCTGAAATCCGGCTGAACGTGATAATAAAGGTAGCGGAAGTTCATGTACTTGGACCGGAAGGAGGGCTCGAGTCTCAGCGCGCTGCCCCACAAGTTGTCATGCCCGACAGTGTCCTCATCGGAGGTGAAGGCGCTGCGCGCCCACTCCCACCGAAAATTGTAATGCTCCTTGAAGCTCACCTCGCCGTCAAAACCCCCGACCGCATTGTTCAAGTCGGCCGCAGCGGTACCGGAAGCACTTTGCCGGGCGCCGGTGGAACTGTCGTCCTGGCTTGTCGCCATCTGGGCGCCGATACGCACCACCGAAAACGGCCCCTGATCCTTCCAAAAGCGCACGTCGTACTTTCCGCCAAAGACGTGCCGCTCATACAACGCTCCGGCCACATCCTCCTTCTGGCTGCGCGCGGCCACGAATTGAATCCTCGGATCCAGCGCTGAATCACGATGGGGATTGAAATCCCCCCGCAAACCTTCGAGTGAGGAGCCCATTGTGAACGAACTGAAATCCGCGTAAACGTCCCCGAACTCCACCAGATGATCCGGATTATAGATGCGGGCATTGACGTCCTTCATGCGCACGTCCCTCATCCGCTCAATGCGCCGGTCGTCGGTCTTCCTGAAAAAAAACCTGTAATCGTCCCATAGCTTCTGCCAGATGTTGACGTTGGTCTCAAGCAGATAATCGGTCCCGCGCTCGAGGAAGGATTTGGAGATATTTCCCGAGGTGTGATTCCAGTCCATTTCAGCAAGAAAAGAACCCGTGATCTGGCCTGAACGCTCTTTGGCGTAGTCTCCGTAGGAGGCGAAATCAAAAAGATCATTCACCCGCTCAGCGGTCGTGTATTCCCGGGAGACTTCCCGGGTGGAGCCGTCAGCGGCCGGCTGGCCGCCGAGATAATACACTTCCGCAGCATGCGCACTCGCCGCAGACAACAATACCAATAATGTCAGAATGGCGCCGGACAACCAGTTTCGATCATTCATCGTTTTGCGAAACCGCTCCTTTAAATGTGTGATGGATCGCCGAATTATAGCAGAAGGTCTAAAAAGTGGGACAACAATTATTTCAAGCCCAAACCGGCCACACCCTTAATTCCGACCGAGGGATCGCGCCACCGCAAATGCATCAAAATACCTCCGCCACGATCTCTCTGAAGACGCGTACGTGTTGGAACCGAAGAAATCATCCACAAAAACCTCCCGCACGCGGGCTATTTCCCTGAGACGCGGATAAGTTGCAGTACTTTCCAAACTTAAATCGATGAGCTCGAGAGTGCGGAGAGAGGCCTTTTCGCAAAGAGCACGGTTACCCTTATTGCGCCAGTTTAAAGCCCGGCTTACTTCGCTTCCGATGTTGGCCATCTGCTCACAGAGGCCCATGCGGCTCCACCTTCCGGCAGCGAGTTCCCGATGCTGCGGAATCATCCCCTAATCCACCGCGTAACGCAATCGACAATACGCCTGCGCAGCCCCTCATCTTCGACGCCCCGGCTGCGGTTCTTTTGGGAAGGCCGGACATTGATCATTGAATCGAATTCAATCCGGTCCTCCCCGTCAATATCCGGATACAGATTGATCCCCCAGAGGGTCTTTTGAGCGGAGCCGCTCTCCAGAAGAAGGGCCTCCAAATCCGAATGAAGCTCAGCATCCAAAGCGACCAGCCCCCGCTCCACATCCACAACCGCCTTGACCATATCCCCAAAGCCCTGCTCCGCGAGGATCTTAAGCTCTCCAAGCCTCATCTAACCCAGCGCCACATCCAGAAGCATCATGATGGTGAAGCCGACCACAAAACCGATCGTAGCGATATCGCCATGATCGCCGTTTTGGGACTCCGGAATCAATTCCTCAATCACCACAAAAATCATTGCCCCCGCGGAAAAGGAAAGCGCATACGGCAGCATCGGACGCACGAGGTAGACCGCCGCCGCTCCGACAACGGCTGCCACAGGCTCGACGATTCCGGAGAGTTGCCCGACCATAAAGCTCTTCAGGCGGCTAAAACCGCTGGCCCGAAGCGGCATCGAAATCGCGAGGCCCTCCGGAAAGTTCTGAATCCCGATACCGGCCGCCAGCGCAATGGCCGCAGCCATGCTGGTCCCCTCAATATGGGAGGAGGCCGCGCCGATCGCCACTCCGACCGCCAGTCCTTCGGGAATGTTGTGCAGCGTAATCGCAAGCACAAGAAGTGTCGTCCGCTTCCACTTGGTTCGACTA
>JADGBA010000027.1:12039-12535 GCA_015231685.1 Candidatus Omnitrophota bacterium
CGGCAGAATCTTGTCCGCCATGCTCAAGAAGGTGCATCCCAACAGCACCCCCGCCACCGCCGGCACCCACGGAATCATCCCCATCGTCTCAGCCAGCTCGATCGCCGGATTAAGAAGCGACCAGAAGCTCGCCGCCACCATAACCCCCGCGGAGAACCCCAGCATCGCGGACAGGAGACGCTCGTTGACATGACGCGTCAAAAATACCGCCGAAGCCCCGAGCGCCGTCACGCCCCAGGTAAACATTCCCGCCAGCAAGGCCGCCAATACCGGATGGATGGAGCTCAAGTACCCGGTCACTTGATTCCGCCGCCTCCGTGACCGAGCTGTACCTGCAGTCGGATAATTTCTTCCTTCAGCTCAATCATCTTTATCTCGCGGTCCACCGCCACCCGCTGAAATGCCTCCAGATCCACAACCTGCTCCTCAAGCTTTTTCTGATACTCACTCACGCGGTCGGCATCACGGGATTTCCTGAGGGCTACGGCAAGAAGCT
>JADGBA010000184.1 GCA_015231685.1 Candidatus Omnitrophota bacterium
GGCAATCAGCTGTTCCGCCCAGTCGCCGAAGGCGCTCCATGTTTCGTTGGTGACAATGGTCACCTTGTCCCGTCCCTCGGAAGCCAGCACCGCCATGGCCGCACCCAACAACGCCGCCTTTTTGGAAGCGGCCGGAGCATCGCCGAAGATGTTCCGCTTCTCTTCAAGAGCCCGCTCGGCGAGCGTCTGAATGTTGACTCCGGCCAGGGCCGCCGGCACGAGGCCGAAGAAGGTCAGCGCCGAATACCGTCCGCCGACATCCGCAGGATTCACAAAAACCTCACGAAATTTCTTCTCCGCGGCGGTCTTGGCCATCAGCGTGTCCGGATCCGTAATCGCGATGAAGTGCTTTCCGGCTTCGCCGGCGGCGGATTTGACCGTGTCGCAGAAGTACGCGAAGAGTGTCGCTGACTCAATGGTCGTTCCGGACTTGGACGCGACAATATAGAGAGTCTTCGTTCCCGCAACCCTTTCCTCAATCTCCCGAATCCTGCGGGGATCGGTGCTGTCGAGGACCAGAATTTCCAGGAAGCCGTCTTTCACCCCAAAAATCGTCTGCAGCACCTCCGGAGCAAGGCTTGAGCCGCCCATCCCGAGGAGCACCGCCTTTTTGTAACCGTCCGCGCTCACTGCGGCGGCAAAGGCCGCCAAGCGCCCGGCATTCTCCAACGCAAATTGCGGTCCGTCCAGCCAGCCGAGGCGCTGATTGATCTCGGCGACATGCTCAGGCTCTGTTTTCCAGAGCGAGGCATCCCGCTCCTCCAACCGCTTAAAAAACTTCATGTCATCCATCTTTTTGACCGCCCGCTCAATCGCAGCGGCATAAGTCCCCCAGGAGGCTTTCATCACGCGCATCCTTTCCGGCAGGAACAACCGCATCCCGCCTGAGCAATCAGTTTTTCTTCGAGATGTTTGAGAAGCTCACGATAAGAAGCGGCAAAGGCATCCACCCCTTGAGCTTCAAGGCGCGAGGTCACTTCACTGATGGAAATCCCCAAGTCTTCAATGGCCGCAAGCTCCTGCCTCGCCCGGTCCACACCGCTGGTGACACGCACCGCGGGTTTTCCGTGGTCACGGTAGGCGTCCAGAGTCGCGGGAGGCACGGTGTTCACCGTGTCAGGACCGATCAGTTCATCCACATAAAGCACGTCCGGATAAGCGGGGTTTTTGGTACTCGTGGAGGCCCAGAGCGGTCTCTGAAGCGCGCCGCCCTGCCCCTTCAGGGCCTCAAACCGTGCGGACCCGAAGACCGCGCGAAACCGCTGATAAGCAAGTTTGGAGTTGGCGACAGCGGCTTTGCCCCGAAGCGCAAGGATCCGCTCCGCTTCGGCGCCCGAGAGGCCGCCCGCCTTCTCCTCGAGGAGCGGGTCGACCATCGAATCCATACGGCTCACAAAAAAACTGGCCACGGAAGCCGGCGCCGGGCGTCCGGGGTTGTTCTTAAAAAATTCCTCAAGCCCCGAGAGATAGGCTTCCATGACTTCCTCGTACCGGCGAACCGAAAAAATCAGCGTCACATTGATATTCATGCCGCCGGCAATCAGTATGCGGACCGCGGCTACACCTTCGCGGGTTGCGGGCACCTTGATCATGATATTCTTTTTGGCCACACGCGCAAAGAGCTCGCGCGCCTGGGCCACCGTGCCTGCGGTATCGCGGGCCAAAAGAGGGCTCACCTCAAGCGAAATGTACCCGTCGCGTCCACGGGTTTGCTGGTAGACCGGAAAAAACAGATCCGCCGCGCGGCGAATGTCGCCAATGACGAGGTCCCAGTAAAGTGCCTCGGCCGCAACGCCCTTGCCCCTGGCTTCATTGATTTCCGCGTCGTAATCGGCGCTTTTGGAAATCGCCTTGTCAAAAATGGTGGGGTTCGAAGTAACGCCGCTCACGCCATCGGCGCTGATGAGCCGGGCCAGCTGGCCCGAAGTGATCATGCTCCTTTGAATATTGTCATACCAGATGCTTTGCCCCAGACTTGAGACGACTTGAAGCGGATTGTTTGACATTGTACCCCCCGGCTCTTGCTGCTGTTTATTGGTCCAGGAGCTGTTGAACTCGTTCGGCGATATGAGAAGCTGTGAAGCCGTATTTCTCCATCACCACCTCGCCCGGCGCGGAGGCGCCGAACCGGTCGATCCCCATCACCGCGCCCTGCGACCCGGTGAACTCGAACCATGAAGAACTCCGTCCGGCTTCGACAGCCAGCCGCCGTGTCACAGCCGGCGGCAGCACTGAGTCCCGGTAATCGGGGCTTTGGGCACGAAACAGTTCCTGAGAAATCACACTGACAACCCGCACGGAGATCTTGCGTTCCTGAAGAAGCTTCTGTGCACCCACGGCCAGATGCACCTCTGACCCGGTCGCCAGGATCACCGCGTCCACACGCCCTTGCTCCGGCTCAGCAGAAATCGTGTAAGCGCCCC
>JADGBA010000028.1 GCA_015231685.1 Candidatus Omnitrophota bacterium
ATGCGGAGGCTTATTCGGCCTTGAAGGAAGCCGAGAAGGCATCGCTTCTGGGTGACGGATTCGGCTTTAATACCCTCCGGGTCCCCGAAGAGAGATACGCCCGGGAGGCGGAGTCGTTTACGGATGAAATCGAGGAACTTGGATATTATGATCTGACCATGTGTATCGGCAATGATCATGTCTATCGGGAGGACCAGATGACGATGGGGTTCTCACTCGAGGAGCGCTTTCCGTTTCTGGATCACCGGCTTGTCGAAGCGGGATTTCGCATCCCATCCAAATTCAAGGTTCAAGGGCGAATCCAGAAGTATGTCCTCAAAAAAGTTGCCGCCAAATATATGGATCCCCGGACGCTCACGATGAAGAAGAAAGGTTTCATCCTGCCGATGCGGCACTGGTTCCGCGGTGCTCTCAAGGGGGTCATTGACCGGGAGCTGGCGGATTTGTCGCGCCGCTCATGGTTGCGGCCCGGCTCGGTGGAGGATCTTCGCCGTCGCTACGGCCAAACCGACGAATGCCGTATCTGGTCGCTTGTGAGCCTGGAGAAGTGGTTCAAGATGTTTATGGACTCATCTGCTTACCCGTGGATAAGGCACTCATCCGTCTGATGCATCGGAGCCTCTTCCAGCGCACTTCAATTATCCGACAAACCGAAGCTTGAGTGAGCACTTGTGGCTCTGTCTAACCGGCTTCCGAGTCCTTGACTTGTCGTGGAAAATGAGGCATAATCCACAGCATGGTATAGGAATTTAAAAGCCATGAAAAGCTATCCCAGGTTGTTTCGTCCCCCGAGCGAGAGCTTCTTCTTGATGGGTATGCGCGGTGTCGGCAAAAGCACCCTGATCAAGGGCCTCTTCAAGAAATCCAAGGTTGTTGATTTGCTGAATGAAGGTTTGTATCAGCTCTACCTCACCAAGCCGGAGGCCTTCGCTGAGGATTTGTCGTCTGTGGGTTCCGGGGAGTGGGTTGTTGTCGATGAAATCCAGCGTCTTCCGGGACTCCTGAACGAGGTGCACCGGCTCATTGAAGAAAAGCGCATCAAATTCGCCCTTCTCGGATCCAGCGCCAGAAAACTGCGCAAAGCCGGCGTTAATCTTCTGGGGGGAAGGGCCTCGCGCCGGTTTCTTCATCCGTTATTGCCGGAGGAGTTGGGCGATGATTTTGTGTTGGACCGGGTTCTTCGATTCGGATCGATTCCCCTTGTCTGGGTTTCGGAGAATTCGAGGGACCGGCTGGAGGCGTATCTGCAGCTCTATCTCAAGGAAGAGATTCAGGCGGAGGCCATTGTCAGGAATCTACCGGGATTCGCGCGGTTTTTGCCGGTGGCGGCGCTTTTTCATGCCCAAACGGTGAACGTGGAGGCCATCGGCCGCGACTGCGGAGTAGCCCGTTCGACGGTGGAAGGTTATCTTCAGATTCTTGAAGACACGCTCATCGCTTTTCAATTACCCGCTTATGACCAGCGTTTGCGTGTCAGACAAAGGGCGCATCCCAAGCTCTATTGGTGCGATTCCGGTGTGGTTCGCGCGGCCAAAAAACAGCTTGAAGGACTTGCTCTCGAGGAGAGGGGGGCTTTGTTTGAAGGCTGGGTGGCTCAGCTTCTCAAGAGCTATCACGAACTCGGGATGATGAGTTATGACCGTGTGTCCTATTGGTCTGCCGGGAAGACCTCTGTCGAAGTGGACTTCGTGATCCAAAGAAAAGCCGATGTCACCGGGATCGAGGCGAAGTCAGGCTCCGAACCGGACCCCAAATGGTTCACAGGACTCAAGGCCCTGGGCGATGCCGGGAAGCTCAAACGCGCCATTATTGTTTATACCGGTAAACGCAAATTCCGCCACGCCTCCGGCGTCTGGGTCCTGCCTGTGGAGGATTTTTTGGGCGAGATCGCCAAAGGGCTTGTGTGACGGCGTGCTGGGATGACCAATATGCTTGTGAAAGCAATGCGGTCATGACCAATATGTCATATATGACATATTGGTCATCTGAAACCTCGTTATATGAGTACAAAATACACCCTAAAAGGTATAAATGTAGTAAGTATGTCCAATTAGCTTGATTTTATTTGAAATAATTTGCAAATATACCCGATAGGGTGTATAAATGGTGCATGAAAAGCATAGCCAAAACGATCAAGGGCCTTCGCAAAAAATCAGGGCTTGACCAGGTTGAGTTCGCCAAACGTGCCGGGGTGGGTCTTCGATTTTTGAGAGAGCTTGAACAAGGGAAGGCCACGGTGCGCTTGGATAAGGTGAACAAGGTGCTTGAGTTTTTGGGGCACCATCTGGAGGTTGTGCGCAATGCCAAGGGGTGAGAAGCGCAGGGCCAAGGTGTTTTTTGGGGACCGTTTGGCGGGTGTTTTGGAAGAGACGGACCAGGGGTATCGGTTTGCCTATGATCCGGATTACGTGTTGAGGGGTCCCGCGATTTCATTGTCCCTGCCTTTGCGGAAAGAACCTTATGAATCGAGTGTGTTGTTCCCGTTCTTCGGAGGGTTGAATGCCGAAGGATGGTATCGCGACATTGTCTGCGCGACAAAGAAGATCGATCCCGCGGATGAGTTTGGAATTCTTCTTGTGAGCGGGGATACCGCCGGGTCCGTGACGGTCAGAAAGAGCGGGCCGGCATGAGGCGCACCCGATCCGCGTGGCGTCAAGTCTTCGGTATCGACGCAGAGCCGTTAGTGGATTTGGGGCTGGACGAGGTTCCTCTCAAGGCACAGGAGATGGCCGGAAAGATGTCCATCTCCGGCGTACAGCCAAAGCTTTCCGTCCGTCTTGCCGATAAAAGCGGAAACCCCCGCTTGGAAGTAACCGGTGAGTCCGGACAATACATTCTGAAGCCGCAGCACCGGGCTTTTTTGAATCTCCCGCAAAATGAGGAATGCTGCATGGGCATTGCCGAAGAGCTGGGAATTGCCGTTCCCCCTCATTGTCTGGTGCATTTGAAGGACGGGACGCCTGCGTATGTGGTCAAGCGCTTTGACCGCGCCGGGCGGAAGAAGATTCACCAGGAGGATTTTGCGCAGATTCTCGGAAAAACCGACAAGTATGACGGGTCCATCGAGGAGATCGGCCGCAAGCTGAAGGATGTCTCGGAGGTGCCGGGGCTTGACGTGCAGTTGTTTTTTGAGGCGAGTACTTTTATTAAACTTGTGCTTGAGCGCTTTGAGAGACTTGAGTTGGCATAAAAACCGCTTAACCGCGGCATTGGCGGGTTATTTCAAAGAAAAGCAAAATGTGCAAAATGGAGTTGAAGATTCCAAAAAACAGTGCAATTTGGAATTATGCGAATGATGACAGAATCAAGGAGAGCTTGCTCTGAAGCGGGACGGGATTCGATGTGGTAGAGAATACCCCATCTGTGGTAAATGTTACCCTAAAGGAGCAGCTGATGCCCCGGGTTCTATTCAAATTCGCTTTATCGTCTGATAGGCGGTCCGGCACATATGGGAAATACTAAACCCAGATCCACACGGATTCGTGTTGCTCAAATCGGCGTAGGGTATTGGGGGCCGAATCTCTTAAGGAATCTTCTGGAGAATTCCCGGTTCGAGGTGTGTTTGGTCTGCGATGCTTCCGCCGAAAGACGCGCTTTCGTCAAGGAGACGCATCCGGACCTTCGTCTTGCGGCGGATGCCGGGGAGGCGCTTCGTGATCCCGGAATCGACGCGGTCGTGATCGCCACGCCGGCGGCGACGCATGCGGGGCTTGTCCTTGAGGCGCTGAAGAAGGGCAAACACGTCTTCGTCGAAAAGCCCATGGCGACTTCGAGCGCCGACATCGACGCGATCGGCGCGGCGGCACGCGCATCGGGCCTTGTGGCCATGGCGGGGCACACGTTCCTCTACAACGAGGCGGTGCGATTCGTGAAGCGGCTCATTGATGACGGGGAGCTGGGCGAAGTCCGTTATATCTACGGCCAGCGGTTGAATCTGGGACGCATCCGAAGCGATGTGGACGCGATGTGGAACCTGGCGCCGCATGACGTGAGTATTCTTCAGTACTGGCTGAACGATCCTGCGCCTCTCTCCGTGACAAAGCACGGGATGTCGTATGTGCAGCCGGACGTGAATGACGTGGTCTTTTTGAACCTCGTCTATCCGGACAACGTGATGGCCAATCTGCACGTGAGCTGGCTTGATCCGCATCGTGTGCGCCGCATGACCGTGGTGGGGAGCCGCAAGATGGCGGTGTATGACGATGCCGCGAAGGATAAGGTCGTGATCTACGACAAAGGCATCGATCCCATGGCCGCGGTGGGCGAGGACATGGCCTTCGACAAAATGAATTATGAAAAAGTCTACAAGCTCCGTTCCGGCGAGGCCGCTATTCCAAAAATTCTGTTTCGTGAACCGCTCAAAACCCAGATGGACCACTTCGCCGATTGCATCTTGAAAAAGACGCCGTGTCTGACCGGCCCCGAACACGCCCGCAAGGTGGTCCGTATTCTCGAGATGGCCGACGCCTCCGTCTTCGAGCCCGCCCCCGGCGCAAGGTAAGCCACAGATGATCGCGGTGGTGGATTACGGGATGGGAAACCTCGGATCCATCGCCAATATGCTAAAAAAAATCGGCGCTGAATTCATCGTCACCGGATCGGTGACTGAGCTCCAAAAGGCGGACCGCTTGATTCTTCCGGGCGTGGGCGGCTTCGATGAGGGGATGAAGCGGCTCGAAGCATCGGGTCTGAGAAAGGTCCTGGATACAAAGGTTCTCGCAGACCGCACGCCGGTTCTGGGGATTTGTCTGGGGATGCAGCTTATGACTCGTCGGAGCCAGGAAGGCGCTTCGCCGGGGTTGGGGTGGATTGAGGCGGACACGGTCAAATTCGATTTTGGGGGACGGACCGATAGCCTGAAGATTCCTCACATGGGCTGGAATACCGTCACGCCGGTGAAGATCGGAGGTATCTTCGCGGGTCCGGAGGAGTCCCGAAGGTTTTACTTTTTGCATTCGTACCATGTCCGCTGTGACCGCCCGGATGATGTGGCGGCGACGGCAACGCACGGTGCTGTCTTCACCGCGGCTTTTCAGAGAGGCCACATAGCTGGTGTGCAGTTTCATCCGGAACGAAGCCACCGATTCGGACTTCAGCTCTTCAGGAACTTCGCGGGGATGGGCGCTTGAATCCCCGCCGTGTGATTCCGTGTCTTCTTCTCGGTGAGGAGGGGCTTGTGAAGACCGTGCGATTCAAGTCGCCGAAGTATGTCGGCGATCCTCTGAATGCCGTGCGGATTTTTAACGAGAAGGAGGCGGACGAGCTGATCCTATTGGATATCACCGCGACGGTCCGCTCAAAACCGCCGAGGTTCGAACTTATCCGCGAAGTTTCCGGCGAATGCTTCATGCCTCTGGCGTACGGCGGCGGGATCCGGAGTCTCGCGGACATGGAAAAAATCTTCAAATGCGGCGTCGAGAAGGTGGTTCTGAACACGATCGCGCTCGAGAAGCCGGAGTTGGTTCGTGAGGCCGCGCGGCGATTCGGCTCCCAGAGCATTGTCGTGTGTGTCGACTATCGCAGAAACTTCTGGAATCGCTCAAACGCCCGTACCCGTCACGGCTCCCGGCGCGTCAATATGAGCGAGCTCGAAGCGGTACGGCAGCTGGCCGCGGAAGGCGCCGGAGAAATCATCCTTCAGTCCGTGGACCGTGATGGCACCCGAACGGGATATGACCTGGAACGGATTCGGGAGGTCTCGGATTCCGTCGGTGTGCCGGTGGTCGCGCTCGGCGGAGCGGGATCCGCGGAGGATCTGGACCGCGCCCTCAAGTCGGGCGCTTCAGCGGCCGCGGCGGGCAGCCTCTTTGTTCTGCACGGAAAGCACCGGGCGGTGCTGATCAGTTATCCGGGGCGTTAGAGTGATACAATTGGTTCGATGAAATCTGCCGCCAGCGGTCCCTACCGCATTTGCGACCGGTGTGTGATGGACACCACGGATCCTGAAATCACCTTTGATGCCGCGGGGGTATGCAGTCATTGTCATTCCTACGACAAGGACCACTCCAAATACTGCGCCGAAGGCGCACGGGGTGAAGAGCTTCTCCAAAAGGCCGCCGAAGAAATCCGCGTTCAAGGCAAAGGGAGGGAATACGATTCTCTTCTGGGCTTGAGCGGCGGGGTGGACAGCTCCTACGTGGCCTATCTTGCCGGGAAGTTGAATCTCAGACCCCTCGTGCTTCATGTGGACGGGGGATGGAATTCGGAGATCGCCCAGAAGAACATTGAGAATATCGTCAAGCGGCTGGGATTCGATCTTTTTACCGTCGTCATCGACTGGGAAGAAATGCGGGATCTGCAGGCGGCGTTTCTGAGATCGGGGCTTGCCAATCAGGACGCCCCGCAGGACCACGCGATCTTCGCGGTCCTCTCACGCTTCGCGGTGAAACACCGGATACGAACGATCCTGAGCGGGTCCAATTACGCAACGGAATCCTGTCTGCCGCGCGCCTGGGGATACAACGCGATGGATTCGCGGCTTCTGAAGAGTGTTCACGCCCGATACGGGCGCCGTAAGCTTAAGAGCTTTCCGACGGTGAACTTGTTCCGGTATCTTTTTGTGGATCCTTACGTTCGCCGGGTTAAGACCATCCGGCCCTTGAACTGGATCCGGTATGACAAGTCGGAAGCGATGAAGGTTCTCGAGAAGGAGCTCGGCTGGCGGTATTACGGGGGCAAGCACTACGAGTCGAGGTTCACCAAGTTTTTTCAGGCGCACTATCTTCCCGAAAAATTCGGATATGACAAACGCCGCCCCCATTTGTCGAGTCTGGTCGTGTCCGGGCAGATGACACGCGATCAGGCGCTCGAGGAATTGAAGCATGAGCTTTATCCGGCGGCTGAGCTTCGTGAAGACCGGGAATTTGTCTTGAAGAAACTCGGGATTTCGGACGAGGAATTCGATCTGATTCTTCGTTCGCCCAACCGCACCTACCGGAATTATCCGTCGGACGCGAAGCTTCTGGAGTTCATGAACCGGGTGAGGGCATGGCTCGTACGCAGGGGGGTGTTATGATTTCCGCCGGCGGGTACCGCATTGTCCGAATCGCTGGGCTTCATTACGGCGAGGCGCTGCGGTCTTTTTATGAGGCGCATCCGGATCTTCAAGGGCAGCCGTATGCGGAGCAAAAGCGCGCTTTGCTGGAAGGATCGCTCGTGTGGGGTGAGGCGTTTTCTGTGGCGATGCGGTCGCTGGGGCACGACGCGGAAGAAATCATCTATGATGCCGAACCGCTTCAGAAGGCCTGGGCATCGGAACACGGGATTTCTGTTGCCGCCTCGGGATGGCGCACGGCAGTGCTTCTGTCCCAGATTGAGGCCTTGAAACCCGATGTGCTTTATTTGCAGGACACCTACTCGCTTGATCCGGGGATCCGCAGAACCCTCAAGCAACGCTTTTCGTTTTTGAAAAAGTTATTCATCTTCAAGGGATATCCCCGCATGGGTGAGGATTTAAGAGGCGCCGATGTGATCTTCAGCGGAAGCCCGGCCTTTGTGCCGATGTGCCAAAAAACCGGGATCCGGACGGAACTTCTCTATCACGCGTTTGATGCCGAGCTCTGGAAGCGGATTCCGGCGGCTGCCGCAGAATCGGTCCGGTATGATCTGACGTTTGTCGGCTCTTCCGGGTTCGGCTATGGATTGGGGCATCAGGCACGCTATTGGACGCTTCGGGAGATGCTCAAAGCCACACCTATAGAACTGTGGCTTCAGGAGCGGACGGATCTTTGGGCACGGGGCTTCCGGGACATGCTGGTCAACCGCGCGGCGATGAGGTACCGCGTGTGGGAGGCCGCCCGCGGTTTTTTGTCGCTGGCGGGTTCCCCGGTTCTTTATTGGCTTCTGCGGCAGGGCGGGGTTCCGGAGCCGGTCAAGAAGACCGCTCAGGACGTCTTGAGGGAGCGCGAGTCCCTGAGGATTAACCGCGAAGTTTATCCGGACGAGCCGTTGTTTAAAAAGCCCCGGGTGCCGGATATGCCGATCCGCCGGCTGCATGGCGAACGGTGTCACGCGCCGGTTTTTGGGTTAAAGATGCTGGATGTGTTGTCGAGATCGCGGGTGACTTTTAACCGTCACACCGACGCGGCGATGGGGTCTTCCGCAAACGCGCGGCTCTTCGAGGCCACCGGTGTCGGCACGTGCCTGTTGACCGAAAAGACTTCCAACCTTAAGGATCTCTTCGAGGAAGGACGCGAATTGGTGAGCTACGGTTCGGTGGAGGAATGCGCTGAACTCGCGAAGTATCTTCTGGATCACGAGAAGGAACACGAGCGGATCGCGCAGGCGGGCCAGAAGCGCACGCTCCGGGATCATACGGTGCTGAACCGGTGTCGTGTGATCGATCGAGTCATTCGTCAATCCATCTAAAATCTTGATGCGCCGCTCATGTTCGTATGTCCGCAAAGGCCCCGCCGGGCAGTCGGCTGCCGCATCGTGATCTTAGAAGGTCCCGTATTCCAAATTCCAAAAAAATCAAGTGATAGAATAACTCGATGGTATACTTGGTACTATGCGAAAAAACAACGGTTCAAAAAAAACGGTTATCCGGGCCAAAATCCCCATTATGTACATGAAAGAGGGGGATATCTATGTTTGTTTTACGCCGGCACTCAACCTTGTGTCGCATGGGGACACCTTTGAGGAAGCCGAGCGGAATTTTGCCAAATCGCTCAAGCTGTTTATCCGGGAAGTGACTCGTATGGGTACTTGGGAGGAAGTCTTAAGCGAGTGTGGTTGGAGAAAAATCAATAACCGTTTGACTCCGCCCACGATCCTCAGAGAGCGGCTTCAGCAAATTCAAATTCCTGTCACCGCTTAAATGCCGAAGATCACGCCGATTCATTACAAAAAATTTGAGAAGTTTTTGCGCTATATCGGTTGCTCTCTCCGCCGCCAAGCAGGTGATCATAAAATCTATCAAAGATCCGATCTGCACCGGCCTCTTGTTGTGACTTGTAAAAAGGATCTTCCCGTCATGGAAATCAAAAGTAATCTCAATACCTTAAGGATGTCCAATGAGGAATATCTGGATATCTTGGAGCGCCTATAATTGGTTTGATAAAGTAGGCAAGCGTTGAATTAAATCGTATAATATCGCTGTCTATTATTGCCCTGTAATCATCTGCGAGGATAATGATGAAAACTCTGGTAACCGGAGGGGCGGGTTTTATTGGAAGCCACTTGGTTGACGGTCTTTTGACCAAGGGCCATGAAGTGGTGGCTATCGATAATTTTGTCTCCGGCAGACCTGAAAATCTTAAAGCCCGCGCTTCCGATCCACGCCTCCAATTGATCCAAGCTGATATTCGTGACGTTTCTGCGATGGAAGGGTGTTTTGAGGGTGTGGACTGGGTGTTCCATCTGGCGGCGCTTGCGGATATCGTCCCGTCGATTCAGAAGCCCATGGATTATTATTCGACCAATGTGACCGGCACCCTGAACGTGCTTGAGGCGGCCAGGGCTGCCGGCGTCAAACGGTTTGTTTATGTCGCGTCATCCTCCTCCTACGGTATTCCCGACAAGGTGCCGACGCCTGAGACCGCCGAGATCCGGTGTGAATACCCGTATGCCCTCACCAAATATCTCGGAGAGCTGGCAGTGCTTCACTGGCACAAGGTTTATCATCTGCCGGCGGTGGCTCTTAAGTTCTTCAATATCTACGGGCCGCGTTCACGGACTTCGGGAACTTACGGCGCGGTGTTCGGAGTGTTCCTGGCTCAGAAGACCAATGGCAAGCCTTACACGGTTGTGGGGGACGGGACCCAGACGCGGGATTTCACATACGTCACTGACGCGGTGTCGGCGCTCATTCTGGCGGCGGAATCGGAGATTTCGGGTGAGGTTTTCAATGTAGGCTCGGGCGGATCGTACAGCATCAATCACCTGGTCCGGCTTCTCGGGGGCGATGTGGCTTATGTGCCCAAACGCCCCGGTGAGCCGGATGCGACGTACGCGGATATTTCCAAAATCCGCCGGATGCTGAACTGGCACCCGAGCGTGTCGTTTGAGGAGGGGGTGCGGCGCATGCTGGAATGTTCCGAAGACTGGAAAGCGGCGCCGGTGTGGGAGCCGGACTCCGTCAAGGCGGCGACCCGGGAATGGTTCGAGTATCTGGGGAAAGCCTCTTGAGAGAGATCGCACGAAAGATCAAGACGCTCGGGGAACTTGCGAAGATCTCGCGTGATCTCAAGGCCCGGGGCAAAAAAATCGTTCACTGCCACGGTGTTTATGACCTCGTGCATCCCGGCCACATCCGGCATCTCGCCGCGGCCAAAAAGCACGGTGATGTCCTCATCGTGACGCTCACGAAGGACCGGCACGTGAAGCGCGGCCCCGGCCGGCCGATCTTCAACGAGCATTTGCGCGCCGAGACTCTCGCTTCTCTGGCGGCGGTGGAATACGTCGCGGCGGTGGATTATCCCACGGCCGTTGAGGCGATCCGCGCGATCCGGCCCGACTTCTATGTCAAGGGCCAGGATTACAGCGATCGGAAAAAGGACGTCACCGGCAAGATTTATGATGAGGAAAAAGCCGTCAAAGCCAGCGGCGGCCGCGTCGTCTTTACGGATGACATCACGTTCAGCTCCTCCGCGCTCATCAACCGTCATATGGAAGTCTATCCGCCGGAGACGGTGAGCTACCTGAAGCGGCTTGTGAAGCGATACAGCGTCGAAGACGCGCTTGGCCGCATGGCCGATCTCAAGAAGCTCAAGGTTCTAGTCATCGGCGATGCCATCATTGACCAGTATCACTATTGCCGGCCCATGGCCAAGTCCTCGAAGGAACCGATTGTTGTGAACAAGTACCTCTCCGAGGAGTCCTTTGCCGGAGGGGCCATTGCCACCGCCAATCATGCGGCGCAGGTGTGCGGCCGGGTGGATTTGGTGACCGTTCTGGGGAAAAAGGAACCCTTCGAGCGTTTTATTCGCACTCATTTGGGGCCCAACGTGGCCCCGAGGTTTTTTTATCGCGGGGACGGACGGACCACGGTGAAGCGCCGATTCGTTCATTCCGAAAGCCCCCAGAAATTCTTCGAAGTCTGTTACATGGACGACGCCCCGCTTGCTTCCGCCGAAGAACAGCGGCTGGCGGTTTACTTGAACGCGAATTTGAAGCGCTATGATCTTGTGATCGTCAACGACTTCGGCCACGGGATGCTGACGCCGCGGCTGATTGAGATTCTCTGCCGGAAGTCGCGATTTCTGGCCCTCAACGTCCAGACCAACAGCGCGAATCTTGGATTTAATCTGGTGACGAAATACGGCCGGGCCGACTTCGTCTGCATCGATGAATTCGAGATGCGTCTGGCGACCCGGGAACGCAGCGCCAATCTGAAGGACCTCGTCCGCCGGATTCAGAAGAAATTGCGCGCCCGTGTGGTCGCGGTGACGCGCGGCAAGGATGGGGCGCTTTGCTATTCCGCCGCGAGCGCATTTACCGAAGCACCGGCCTTCTCGTACCACATCGTCGACAAGGTCGGCGCGGGTGATGCCTTCTTCGCTTACACGGCGCCGTGTTTTGCGGCGGGTGTACCGCAAGACTTGACCGCTTTTATCGGAAACGCCGTCGGATCACTCGCGGTGCAGATTATGGGAAACCGCGAACCGGTCAAGGTCGTGGATCTCGTCAAATTCATGACCCGGCTCTTGAAGTTCTAGAAACCCCGGAGAGATGATGAAGCAGTCGATCGAAGTTTATTTTAAAAAGATCAAGAACGAGATGGGCCGCGTTGAGGTGACCGACCGTTCGGGGAAGAGCGTCGGATTTGAGCGCGGCATGGAGGAAGCGGTGCGGCTCATTCTCCGGCATTCTTCCTCCGGCGGGAAGCTTTACTTCATCGGCAACGGCGCTTCCGCGGCCATCGCGAGCCACCAAGCGATGGATTTCTGGAAGCGCGGCGGCGTGGCGGCGACCTGCTTCAACGATGCGGCGCTTTTGACCTGCATCGCCAACGATTGCGGTTATCCGCATGTGTTTGAAAAACCCATCGAGATGTTCGTGACCGGCGCGGATCTTCTCGTGGCGATTTCCAGCTCCGGCAAAAGCGTCAATATCTTAAACGGCGTCGCCGCGGCGCGCCGCAAAGGCGCGGGGGTGCTGACCCTTTCCGGGTTCAAGCGCGCGAACCCGCTTCGCAAAAAGGGGGACCTGAACTTGTACGTCCCCGCGGAGTCCTACGGCCACGTCGAAGTGATCCATCACGCGCTCTGCCACTGTCTTCTTGATACGATCGTCATCGCGCCAAGAAAGAAGCGATGAAACCGCGATTCCGGCGAATTATTCTTCTGGGTCATACGGGATTCATCGGCCGGCGGCTTTTTGCTTTTCTGCAGACCATGTACCCGGGGA
>JADGBA010000185.1 GCA_015231685.1 Candidatus Omnitrophota bacterium
TCAAGAAGGCCCTCTTCATCGGGGTGGCCGCGCTGGTGTTTGTGGATTTCTACACTCCGGTCACAGAGGCCACACCGGTCAGGCTCGCGCCCGTGTATGAGATTCCGGCGGCCGACGCCGCTTCGGCTCGTGAGGCCTTCGCGATTCTGGATATTCCCTGGAATGCCGGATGGCCTCTGATGCACCAGACCCTCCATGGCATTCCGACCATGCAGGGTTATGTCGGCCGGAAGTACGGTACCCCGCTCATCGGGCGGATTCCCTTTGAGCCGGATCGCCTGGCCCTTCAGAAGGCGATCCTGGCGCGCCATCAGGTCAAATATATCGTGATTCAGAAAAAGGCCCTGGCGTACACGCCTGCGGGCAAGGCGGACCTTGAGCGGTACGAAGCGGGTCTGCGAAGGATCGCGGAAGCCTACGCTTCGGTGTATGAGCGGATGTATGAGGATGAAGATGCGGCGCTATACCGGGTTTATTCTTAATATCGGCGCGCTCATGCTGGGCATCTGGGCCGCGGCCCGGTGGGGCAGCGTGTGCGTGGACGCGGCGGCACGCGTCGACTTCCGGTATCTCTTCAATTACACCGAGGGGGTGATGTCCGCCTCGGTGCTGAGGATTGGCGCCGATCCCTGGATTTATGGCGACCTCACCCGGTGGCCGTACATTCTGATGCCGTACAATCCGGCGGTCAGTTATCTCGCTTATCTCGGGACGCTTCCGGGCGCGGGGGTTCTGACGGCGGGGCGACTTGTGGCGCTTCTGTCGGCGGCGGGGGTTTCGGTGGTGCTCTATGGGCTGGGCCGTTCGAGCGGGATGCGCCGCCGGGTGGCGCTGGTGACGGGCCTCGTGCCGTTTGCGGTTCCGGTTTTTTCCAAAAGCACGTACGTGTTTCTTCCGGACATGACGGCGCTTTTTTGGACCCTGGCCGGGCTCTATGAGATGTTGCGATTTGAGAAGGAAGGGCGCCGGCGGTACGCGGTGTTCGGGGCGGCGGCGTTTGTGCTGGCGGTCTTCTCGAAGCAGAACTTCGTGTGGGGTGCCGTTGCGGTCATGATGCACTGGGCGGCACGCCGGCGATTCCGGCGTATGAGCGCACTGGCGGCGGCAATGCTTCTGGGCGCGGGCATTCCGATGCTTGTTCTTCAGTGGCTGACGCACGGACATTATGCCTCGCATGTGTTCTTTTCGCCGTCAACGATTTCTTCCTACGCCGTGGCGATGGTGGGGTATTTTTGGCGCGTGGCCCTTCCGGGGATCTGGCCGCTTCTCGTCGTCGCGGCCGCGAGTCTTGCATTTGACCTGCGGCAGCGCCGATCGCATCCTCTGGGGTGGTACCTGGTTCTTTGCCTCGTGAGCACACTGCTTCTCGGGAAGGTGGGCTCCGGAGACAATTACTTCATTGAGGTCACCGCGGCGCTTGCGCTTGGCGCGGGCCGTCTCCTGGAAGCGACGCTTCGCTCCGCCGGCAGGCGGGGCGCTGCGGCCGCGGCGGCTGTCCTCGCGCTTCTTGGCGCGCAGCTGGCCGCGGATCCCGCACCCCTGACGCCGCGCCCCTCGAAGATCCGGAAGGATCTCGCGGTGACCGAATCCCGGTTCGATGAATTCGGCCCTTTGATCCGCGGAGCGCGGGGAGAAGTGCTTGCCGAAAATCTGGGACTGCTTATCGCCAATCACCGTGAAGTGACGTACCTTCCCTTTGAATACACGCAGCTTGCCCGGCTGGGCAAGATTGATGAGAACCTGATTCTCAAAAAAATTCGCCTGCATGACTACGGGCTCATTATTCTGGAGACGAATCCGGCGCTCGTGAGCCGTTCGAGCCGCTTTTCGGCGAATTTTTTGGATGCGGTCCGCCGATACTACCGTCTGGCGGGGCAGAAGTACGGACAACTCTTCTTCATTCCCGCCAAATAAAAGAAATGGTAAAATCTGTCAGGTTTTGAGCATCACCAATAAGGAGAAGTCATTTTTATGGCCCAAAAAAAGCGCATCGGTGTCATTGGCTGCGGCCAATGGGGCCCGAATCAGATCCGGACTTTTTTCTTCCATCCCGGCGCCGAGCTCAGACGCATCTGTGACCGCGACCCGAAACGCCTGAACGCGGTCGGTTCCCTGTATGCGGGAACGGATCTGTGCGCGGACTACCGCGAGATCACCCGTGCGGATGATATCGACGCGGTGGTGGTCGCCACGCCCGTTGCGACACATGGGCAGATCGTTTCGGACGCGCTGGCGCATTCCAAGGATGTTCTTTGTGAAAAGCCTCTGACCCGTACCGCGGCGGAATGCCGCCGCCTGGCGCGTCTGGCGTCAGCGAAGCGGCGCATCTTCATGGTGGGACACGTGTTTTTGTACAACCCCGGAATTCTGAAGCTCAAGGAAATCATC
>JADGBA010000186.1:0-761 GCA_015231685.1 Candidatus Omnitrophota bacterium
CACCTGATCGAGGAGTCACGCCTGGCCGGCGTCCAAAAACTCGTCGCGATGGGGACGGTGTGCGGCTATCCCAAGTTCACCCCGGTGCCGTTCAAAGAAGACGATATGTGGAACGGGTACCCCGAAGAAACCAACGCCCCTTATGGACTGGCCAAGAAGATGATGCTGGTTCAGTCGCAGGGTTACCGGGCCCAGTACGGGTTCAATTCGGTGTTTGTGGTGCCGGTCAATATGTACGGTCCCCAGGACCACTTCGATCTCGAGAATTCGCACGTTATTCCGGCTCTGATCCGCAAGTTCCATGAAGCCCGGGTCCGCGGCAGGGACAAGGTGGTGCTCTGGGGGGACGGTTCGGCTTCGAGGGAGTTCCTGTACGTGGGTGACTGCGCGCGGGCGATCCGTCTGGCGCTCGAGCGGTACAACAAGAGTGAGCCGGTCAATATCGGGACCGGACAGGAGATCAAAATCAAGGTCCTCGCGGGGCTGATCCGGGAGCTCATGGGCTTCAAGGGCAAAATCGTCTGGGACACCACCAAGCCCAACGGTCAGCCGCGCCGGTGTCTGGACACCTCACGGGCCCGTAAGGCATTCGGCTTCCGGGCGCAGATGGACTTCCGTTCCGGCCTTCGTCAGACCATCGAATGGTTCGAGGCCTCGGTCGCCAAAGGAATCATCCCGCTTTAAGGAGCCCTCATGAACCAAACGGAGCGTTTAAAGGCAATTCAGGACCGGTTCAACCTCATGGCGCGCACCCGCGATGT
>JADGBA010000186.1:866-2381 GCA_015231685.1 Candidatus Omnitrophota bacterium
GCGTCACTTGTGCCGTCGCGCGGTCTGGGTGTCGACGCGAGTCCCGCGTTTGTGACGCAGGCACGCAAGAATTATCCGGGCCTGGAGTTCCGTCACGGGTTTGCCGAAACCTTCCGGTCGGAAGAAACCTTTGATTATGTGGTTCTGGCGAATCTGGTGGGATACCTTGACGATGTGCAGGGCGTTCTCGAAAATCTCAAGGCCCTTTGCGGGCGCTCCACGCGGCTTGTGATCCATTACTACAATTACTTGTGGGAGCCGTTATTGGCCCTGGGGGACCGTCTGGGGTTGAGGATGAAACAGGGCAAGCAGAACTGGCTCTCCCTGGATGATCTGGAGAATCTCCTGCATCTGGCGGGGTTTGAGACGGTCAAGCGTCTGCGCAAAACCCTCTTTCCGTATCACATTCCGTTTGTCTCGGCGTTCTTGAACCGTGTGATCGGCAATTTGCCCTGGATCAACCGTTTGTGCCTGTCGGAATACATCGTGGCGCGTCCCGCCGCCCGGCCTGTCACGCAACGGCCCTCAGTCTCGATTGTTGTGGCGGCCAAGGACGAGCGCGGCAATATCCGTGAGCTGGTGCGCCGCGTTCCTTCGTTCAACGCGCCGACGGAGATCATCTTTGTGGACGGACATTCCACCGACGGCACACAGGAAGAGGTTCAGCGCGTCGCCGCCGAGTTCCCCGAAAAGAAGATCCGGTTGTATGATCAGGGCGCGACCCGCGGCAAGGGCGCCGCGGTGCGGCTGGGATTCGACAAAGCCGAGCATGATGTGCTGATGATTCTCGACGCGGACATCTCGGTCGCGCCGGAGGACATGACCAAATTCTATGACCAGCTCGCGGCGGGCCGCGGGGAGCTGATCAACGGTTCGCGGCTCGTTTATCCCATGGAGAAGGAGGCCATGCGGTTCCTCAATATCCTGGGCAACAAGTTCTTCAGTATGGCGTTTACGTATCTTCTGGGGCAGCGCCTGAAGGACACGCTCTGCGGAACCAAGGTTCTCTTCAAGTCGGATTACGAAAAGATTCTGGCCAACCGCGCGTACTTCGGGGACTTCGATCCCTTCGGGGACTTCGATCTTCTCTTCGGCGCCGCCAAGCTGAATTTGAAGATCCTCGAGCTGCCCGTGCGGTATTATGAACGCCGCTACGGGGACATCAAGATCCGCCGCTTTCGGCACGGCATGCTGCTTCTGGGGATGTGCGCTTTGGCCTTGAGGCGGCTTAAGTTTGTTTAAGGCAAAATCCGGTCAGCCGTCCGGGCGGTTCCGGGATTCCGGCGCGGCTCTTCTCTTGTACACGCTCTGCACGCTTGTGTTCTTCGCCCCGGTTCTCGGGCGTTTGGGATCTTCCCTGATCGGTCCGCCGGAAGACAATATGCAGTTCTTCTGGTTCCTGTGGTACGGATCGAAGGCCCTGTGGGACCCGGCGCTTTCCTTCATGCACACCCGGATGATCTATTTCCCGGAAGGGGTGGGGCTCTTTTGGGCCAATTACTTCTATGCGGGGGT
>JADGBA010000187.1 GCA_015231685.1 Candidatus Omnitrophota bacterium
CGCTTTGTGTCGGAATGCTTCGGCAGGACCCGGGCCGGAAAACGCTAGCCCCGTCACCCGAGCCGGTTCAGGCTTCTGGATATCGCTTTATTTGAAATTCCGCCTGACGGCGGGCCGCAAAAAATACGCCAGCCACAATGACGGCGCCAAAAGCAGAAACAGGGTTCGGATTTCCATCACCGATCGGATGCGATCCCCCAACGACGGCTCCCGAAAAATCCAGAAGGTCCAGGCAAATCTTGCCGCGTAACAGCCCAGGACCAAAACAGCGGCGGCCAATCCATAACTGACCACAAGGGACCATCGCTTCATCCGGATCATCCCCCATGCGGTCGGCGCCGCCAGAACGAGCCCGCCGACGCCGCCAAGGACCCAGGGAATCTCGCCATCGGTTCCAAAAATCAACGTCAGACACAAGGCCAACAGAAGCCCCAGCCCCAGAACCAATCCTAACCGGAGCACCCGCATCGTCGCCATTTTCGCTCCTCTACCGGTGATCCGAATCCGAAGACCTCGAAGACGGCTGACTAAAAAGCCCTGCGAGAAGACTCGCCGCCGCGCCCACACCCGCTCCGACGAGAGCGCCCTTGCCCGCTTTTCCGTGAGAAGACGCCGAAGCGATCGCCCCCGTCGCCGCACCCAGAAGAGCGCCCCGCACAACCGGCTGACCCAAAACGCCCTGAAGCGATGCCGATGGCTTGGCAACAGTGGCCGGGCGGCTCCCCACCTCCTGAAAAACCGTCACCGACGCCGCGCGCCAGATTCCGGCTTCCGGTTCCTGATAGACTTCGACTCCGACAGGATCATTCGGCATAAGCCCCGCAAGCGACGTCACCCCCCGAAACTCCGTCGCGCCATCCACCTGGAGATTCAGCGCATTCGGGTAAGGCCTCCCTTCGGCGTCATAAACCGTCAGGTCAAACGACTGCATCCCCACCCTCGCCACACGCCCTTCCAGAACCTCGGCGTACGCCGCCGTCTGCGACACCAATAAAAGCCCCAAGACCATCCATCCCAAAAAACGCTTCATACGCATGAGTCCGCCTCCTTGACCGTCTTTTCCTTTCAAACGCTCCTAATCCAGCGCCGACCGGAATCAATCGTGTGCCTTACGCGTCCGCCCGGAAAAACCTCCGCTTCTCCCGAAAATTTGCATCGCCTCCAGCTGCTCATTGACTCCATTATAGGCCCAGGTGTCAGTCCTTGAATATTGCATTGTGCTTTTGCGCCCTCACAGCCGGCTAAATGATCCTTCCTCCGGAGCGCCAATAGCAGTATGAACGATTTTTCCTTGCAAAATTCAAGGACCCGAGCCGGTACCGCTTCCCGCAGCTACCATTTCTTAAAAACAAAAAAAACGGCACCCACCAAAAACAAAAACCCCACCCAGTAATTCCATTTGATTTCTTCGTGGAGATACAGAACCGAAAACACACAGAAAACGACCAGAGTAATGACTTCCTGCATGACTTTGAGCTGTGCCGCCGTAAAAACACCGTGTCCGATCCGGTTTGCCGGCACCTGAAAACAATATTCAAAAAAGGCAATCATCCAGCTGACCAGAATGACCACCCACAACGCCTTATGCTTAAACCGTAAGTGGCCGTACCAGGCAAACGTCATGAAGATGTTGGATATGACCAGAAGAAGGATTGTTTTCATAGACGGATCCAGAACCGGACGTGGTCCGAAAGGGACCCGTTAGACACGTGATTCCACGCATCCGATGCTACGGTACTTATTCATAATGGGTCCACATCCGGATAACTTTGATGGTGTTGGATTTCAAATAGACCTGGTAGACCAGGCGATGCTGGATATTGATTCTTCTGGAATATGCGCCCTTGAGATCACCAACCAGTTTATGAAAAGAAGGGGGGTTCTGAAAGGGGTCCCCGCGGAGGATTTCCAAAAGTTCAAGGGCATTATCTTTAAGTCCAGAATTGAGGAGTTTTTGCGCGTCTTTTTGGGCCTGTTTGGTGTAAACGATGGACCAACTCACCAATTCAAACCCTTGGCGCAGGATTTGATGGTGGTTTTCAGGCCTTTTTGTATACTCTCTCTCATGCCCGGGATGGACACCAAATGCAAAGTCTCCTGGACAGACATCCAGTCGTCCTCAGAGATTAAAACACCGTTGTGACGCTTGCCGTTGATTTGAACCGGCTGATGAGACTTGGCTACCTGATCCAAGAGTTTGTAGAGCATTATTCTGGCTTTACTCGCGGTCATGGCTGTCATTTGATCACCTCGGTTAAAGCGTACCATATTACGTACGATACCGCAAGTTATAGAACTAGAATGGTATGTGTCAAGAACTTGGTGGTAGCTCTTGAGGGAATCAGGCCTTTTGAGA
>JADGBA010000188.1 GCA_015231685.1 Candidatus Omnitrophota bacterium
GGCTGGATGAATGACACGCTGCGGTACTTCTCGAAGAATCCGATCCACCGGTGCCGGAATCAAATTTGGTGTCCGAAGGAAAAAGATCAGCGCCGCAAGCCGCGCAACGATAAACCCCCGTCTCATGGTGGTTCAAGTATTTCCCCGAGAAAGGCCTCTCGGTCCGCCCCTCCCGCGTCACGCGATAAACCGTCGGAGGCAACTCACGCGCCCACTCCTCGTTGGTCTTTTGGATTCGGCAGACGTGCACTTCACTGCCGGAGGCGGCATCGTAGATAGGGACCGCATTTCCAGCGGTTTTTTTGTTCAAGGACATGTCCTCACCCCCGCGTGTATTCGCCGTCACGCCAGCTCCTGCCGCCAAAACCACCAGGAACAACAACCCCAAACGGTGTTTCATACGCAACCCCGTCCGTTTAAACGCCCGGCGGGGGCGTAAAAGTTCCCTTATCCGTACAATCAGGCCTGGCCGGCGGAACCCAACACGTTTTGGTTCTTATGCTTGTACATCAGGGTGAGCGCATCACGCGCCGGTCCGAGGTACTTGCGGGGATCGAATTCAGCGGGCTTCTCGGTGAACACCTTACGAATGGCGCCCGTCATCCACAAGCGGCCGTCGGAATCGATATTGACCTTGCAAACGGACGACTGTGTAGCACGGCGGATCTGTTCCTCGGGGATCCCGACGGAATCTTTAAGCGCTCCGCCGTTGGAGTTGATGAGTTTCACCGCCTCAATGGGCACGGATGAAGAGCCGTGAAGCACGATGGGAAAGCCGGGAATCCGCTTTTCGATTTCGTCCAGAATATCGAACCGCAAAGCCGGCGGGATATAAATTCCGTCGGCGTTTTTGGTGCACTGTTCCGGCTTGAATTTGTTGGCCCCGTGCGAAGTGCCGATAGAAATCGCGAGCGAATCCACGCCGGTGCGCTTGACGAAGTCTTCGACTTCATGCGGATGGGTATACGTGCTTTTCTCGGCGACCACATCATCCTCAATGCCGGCCAGAACACCCAGCTCTCCTTCGACGGTCACATCGTGTTTGTGGGCGAATTCAACCACCTCGCGTGTAATCTTGACGTTCTCGTCATAAGGATGGTGCGAAGCATCAATCATGACAGAAGAAAATCCGGATTCGATGCAAGACTTGGCCAGCTCGAAGGTGTCGCCGTGGTCCAGGTGCAGCGCGATGGGGATCTCTTTGAGGCTTTTGGAGCGGGCCAGGTCCTTCATCATCTCAACGGCGCCCTGCCCCATGTACTTCAGAAGCGTCTGGTTGGCGTACTTCCGTGCGCCCGAAGAAACCTGCAGAATCACCGGCGACTGTGTCTCGGTGCACGCCGTGATGATCGCCTGCAGCTGCTCCATATTGTTGAAGTTGTAGGCCGGTACGGCGAACTTGCCCGTCACCGCCTTCTTGAACATTTCCCGCGTGTTGACGAGTCCCAATTCTTTGTAATGTGCCATGTTCTTTTTCTCCTTAAGGGTTGGTTGAATTGCGTATATGTTATCACACAAACAAGCATTAAAAAATCACGTCCGCTCCCCAAAGCCCCGGACGCACACGTAAGGGCACGCTTAATTCAGCGTGAACACGAGATCCGTCCGCAGGCCTTCTGTCGAACGCACCGGCTTGAATCCCCTGGCGGTGAATGCGGCTTTCAATTCCTCCCACTGGGTCCGGCGGATCACCAGCGCCAGCCGGGAATACTTCATGAGATACCCGTCAAGCTCGGCTTCGGAATCGATATATGCCACCGGACGCTCGAAATAATAAATCGCCGCGGGCTGTTAATGGAATTCATAAAGATAAACCCTTTGTCCTGCCGGCACCTCGGAGCGGACCGCGTCGGAGAGCTCCTTGATGCCCGGGGCATAATCCTGAATATAGATGTCCGCGAGAGGAATCCAGAGAACGAGCAGAATTACGCCGGCGGCCTTGATGGGCCAGACCGGCCATCCCCGAAACCACCAGCCGGAAAACATCGCCCCGACGCCAAGCGCCAGCGCCGGATACATCGGCAGGACATACCACCGGAGTTTGGTCTGGACCGCAAACGTAAAAACCCCGAGCACCACGGCGATCCATGAAATCACCAGAACCTCGGACGAGCGCCCTCGGCCCGAGAGCACCCGCCAGAGAAGCCAGCCCGCCGCCGGCACCTCCAACAGAACCCACGGATGGTGTTTGTTGATGAGCCCCCGCAGGTAATAAAAATGGTTGCCTGAGTGCCCCTCGACCGCGCGCATCGTCCGTTCAATCCAGTGTTTCCGGACAAAACCGGACATGAACCGCTCCGGAGCACTCGCATAAGCCGCCCAGTGCCACGGCACGACCAGAACCCAGCAGAACAC
>JADGBA010000189.1:0-365 GCA_015231685.1 Candidatus Omnitrophota bacterium
CGTGGCGTATCCCGCAGCATCCTTCCCGCCGGCCGGTGCATTCGCCGGAACGCGGGAGCACACGAAATGTGACCCCGACAACTTCATGACCCTCCTTAAGCAGGAGCGCGGCGGCGATGGCGCTGTCCACTCCGCCGGACATCGCAGCTAGAATCTTCATCGGTCTTCGCCGGCTTGTTCCTTGACCTTCTGAAATTCGCGGATAGCCTCTCCGAGGCTTCGTCCGATTTCCGGAAGCCTCCCTGCCCCAAAAAACAAAAGGCCGATCAGAACGATACCGAGAAGCTCAGAGAATCCGATTCCAAACATTAGCCTAAGGGGCCTTCCTGTGCAGGGGTTCTCGTCGCATCCGTAGATGCGGGTAC
>JADGBA010000189.1:431-2345 GCA_015231685.1 Candidatus Omnitrophota bacterium
GCCATGGTGAGCGACCGGTTGATGGCGCCTGAAGAATAAGCCCGTTCACATACTTTGTCGCGATTGGAACCCCCAGCCAGCTCGGAGAGGGCTTCCCAGGATGCGCCGTTGCGGTTCATGCTTTGAAGAAGATGAATGATCGGGAGCGTCGGATCCCGCCGGGCCAGATCTGAACCCGAATGCTTCCCGAGATCCCGCACGCCACCGACGAGATCCAGGCAATCATCGGTGATTTGAAACGCCATCCCAAGATTCCCGCCGAATTGCTCAAGCGAGGCGAGGTCCCTGGGGTCAAGTCCTGCGATCACGCCGCCGGAGCGGCAGGAAGCTCCGAACAGAACGGCTGTCTTTTTTTGTATTAGATCCAGACAGTCGGATTCATTTGGGGGCGGAGACCGCCGGGATTGAATTTGGGTGATCTCCCCTTCGCACATCGATGCCGCGCATTGGCAAAAAAATCCGAAGATTTCGGGCTGGGGTAGTTTGGAAAACACACCGAAGGCCATCGCGTACACATAATCTCCGGCAATCAGGGCCAATTCCATCCCCATTAAGGATTTGAGGGAGCTTTGATTGCGGCGAAAGTCCGAATCATCAACGATATCATCATGGATGAGGGTGGCCGTATGGAGCAGTTCAACGGCTGAGGCAAGATCAGCGCGCACATCATCCGGCGCGTCCCCGAGAGATGAGGCCAGCAGGCAGAGCGCAGGCCGCAGATGTTTTCCGCCGCTGGTCAGAAGATATTGCTTGAGCTCCTTCGCGCAGGCACCGTTGTTATCCAGAATCTCACTAAAGCGGCGTCTGAATTTTTCGAGATCCGTCCGTATGGGTTCGTAGATGCTCTCCAGGGACGACATCGGATTCTTCATCGCCGGATCACCCATTGAATCGTTTGGCCGCGCCGAGGACGCGACGGAGATCCCGGGCGGTGTGAGAGAGGCTCATAAACAGGGTTTCGTAAGCTGACGGCGGCACGTAGACGCCGTGGCGGAGCATGTGACGGAAAAAGCTGCGATAACGCTTGATGTGGCCGGGGGTGATTTCATCGAAATTTGTCGGTGCTTTGGGTTGAAAATAAATCCCCAACATGGATCCGGCGGAAACCACCGCACAGTCGGGATTATGAAGCCTCAATGCGGATTGCAACCCGTCAGCAAACACCTTCGTGGTGTCGCTTAGCTGCTGCAGCCGGGCGTGAGTCAGGCGGCTCAGGACAGTGAGTCCCGCCGCCATGCTCAAAGGGTTTCCCGACAGGGTTCCCGCCTGATACACCGGACCGTCGGGAGCCAAGTGACGCATGATGGCCTTGGTTCCGCCGAAGGCCCCCACCGGTAATCCGCCGCCGATGACTTTGCCCAGGGTTGTCAGGTCCGGACGTACGCCAAAATGCTGCTGGGCTCCGCCTTCCGGGAAACGGAATCCCGTGACCACTTCATCAAAAATCAACAGCGCTCCCCGCTCTCGGGTCAGCCGCCGGGCCAGCTTCAAAAAGGAGGGCCGAGCCGGAATCAGACCCATGTTGGCCGCTACGGGCTCAATGATTACGCAGGCGATTTTGCTCCCGGCCTGTTCAAGAGTCTTCCTCAGAGCGGTTTCGTCGTTATACGGAAGGGTCACGGTGTCTTTCACTGCGGATGAAGTGACGCCCGCCGAACCGGGGACGCCCAAAGTCAAAACGCCGGAGCCGGCCCGGACCAAAAGCGCATCCGCATGTCCGTGGTAACCGCCGGTGAATTTGATGATCATGTCTCTGCCGGTGAATCCCCTCGCCAGACGTATTGCTGACATCACCGCCTCGGTGCCTGAACTGGTAAAACGCAGACGCTCACAGGCTGGAAATCGCTTGCGGATGGCTTCAGCCAGATCAACTTCCGGCAGTGTCGCGGCGCCGAAGCTGGTTCCGCGCCGGGC
>JADGBA010000190.1 GCA_015231685.1 Candidatus Omnitrophota bacterium
ACCGCCCGGAAAGAGCGGATCACAATGAAGGAGTATCCGCATCTTCGGCTCTTCGAGAGCCGCCGGAGCATGGAAGCCCGTGTGGATGTCAAAAAGGCCGCGGAAGCGCTTCCGAGCGCGGACGATTCAGCGGCGGCGTTTCATCTCGGAAGCGAAGGCACCGCCGAGATGCGGGCGCGTTATCCCGAATACCATCGATATCTCGGTTACCTTGAAGAGGCTGACCGTATCCGGCCTGAACTTATTCTCAATGAGAAGGAGAGGCTTGAAGCCGCCGTGCTGGCGCGTCTGACGAAGTCCACTGAGGAGGCGGAATTTTTGGAACTCACACGGCGGGTGGAGGATTTGGGGCGGCTCGTCCGTCTGGAAATTGACCCGCAAGCCCTTGAGCGGCTGAAGCGCCAGCCTGAAAAACTTTTTCACAAATCGATCACGGCGTTCTTGAACCGCCGGATCATGGAGTCCGGCAGGCACTTCGAGCAGGCGCTGTTTCTGGATGAAGCGTTTGACGCCGCGATTCACAGCGCGCTGCGTTTCTACGAAGTCGCGGCTTTGCGGGATGCGAATTTTGTGGCAGAAACCTTAAGTGAGATGGAGCTCGGGGGCGAAGGCGAGGCGGTTCTGATCGCCGGGGGATTTCATGCCGCGAATTTGAAGGCGTCTTTCCGGACCAAAGAAATTTCTTATGTCTCGATGGTGCCCCGGGTTTTTTATCCGACGGATCACGCCCGGTACGAACGGATGTTGTTGAATCAGCCGCTGCCTGCGGCAGCGATTGTCACATCTGCGCCGGCGGCGGTTCGCACCGGGACGCCGGGAGTCATGCGCCTTCTTTCCAACGCATTGGATCCCGACCGGGTTCTTGTGCCTCTCGTCGGGAATCTGGGGGGAGCGATGGAAGCTCCGGGTGAATGGCTGCAAGCGGTAACGCCGTCTGAAGGCGCGCCTGCGGGTTCCAGAAACGCGGACTTTTTGCGGCCCGCTCCGCTCTCGGGACGCAGCGTTTATCTTTCGAGCGGTATCCATGGCGAACCGGTTCATCTGGAGCGGCTGGAGATGATCCGGTCCCAGGTTGAAGCCCATCCGGAAGACTACTTGTTTCTGATCGAAGGCGGCAAAGCCCGATCGGTGTATCCGGAGGCTAATGCGTTTTATGATTTGGCGCGGGCCAACTCGATTCCGCTGGATGATGTGGTTTATCCGGTCAACAGCCGGGAGGTGGCGGGTGTGACCGGTGAGCGCCTTCGGGATTCCGGCGTGTCCATCGAAGACATCTATTCCTTTTGGATGATCCAGGAGTTCCAGGTGCTGTTCTCGAGTAAGCCCGCCGGGGTATCCTTTCGGGCCATCTGGTTTGAAATCTACCGGCGCGGTGAGGCCCGTTGGGGCGTTCCGCAGAATGAGCTTCGGGACATCTTCCGTGAGTTCAACCGCCGCTGTCAGCCGGATACCCCCAGATGGAGACAACTTGAGACCCTGATCAGCACCACCAGCAATGATGTCTCCAATAGGATCGGCCGCCAATTGGCCCTGTATTGGTTTGCAAAATACCCCACCCGCAAAAAAATCGTTGCCCATATCGGGTCGGATCATGAGCCGATCTTTGATCATCATGTGCTTGTGGAGGCATCGCTCGCTCCGGAAGAGCTCGAGGGGTTGATGCGTGAACATGAAGCGATGCTCCGCGCGGTGAGCCCCCAGGGGTGGCGGGGAGGGTTGTCGGGCTCGCGGATGAACCCGGGCGAGGATCAGGAGGCATTGTTTGAGGAGAATCGGATGCGGTATCTTCTGGAGGACAAACCGGTTCGGCATGAAAGCAAGTCGTCCTATCATGTCCAGGCATTCATTGATGTGCTTACTCTGGATGAAAAGCCTGATCTTTTTTTGGATGTGATTGATCCGGACAAGGCCGATGCGATGGTGGCGTCTCAGCTTCGCGGCAGGAAGGTGCTTGTGATAGCCACAGAAACGGATGTTTGGGATCGACCCGCGTTCCCCAATCTTTACCAATATCTGACGCGCATGGGGATTGATGTGAGTTTGGTTGATCCGCAGATTCTCAATGAGCCGGATAAAGGGCTTTTCCGGGGCGTGGTTGAGAAAATGCCTTTTGAGAATGAGAGCTTCGATCTTGTTGTGAACTGCTTTCTCTTTGATCCATTGTATCTTCTGTATCTTCACGGCAGGATATCGGGGGATTCGTTTTATCAAGAGGCTGCCTCGGAGATACAGCGGGTCATGAAGGGCGGGGGCAAGTTCTATTTGATTCAAAACAGTTCAGACAACCCTTGGATGCGCTCGGCCCTTGAAAAGTCCGGGCTCAAAAGCAGAC
>JADGBA010000191.1 GCA_015231685.1 Candidatus Omnitrophota bacterium
GGGCCCCGCGCCGTGTGTCGTCTCCAAGAACCGTGGGCTGTTTCTGTGGAATCTTCTCGTCAAGATGGATAGCGTGGAAGCATCCCGGCCCGCGCTGGAGCGGGCTATCGCCCGGGCCGGCCGGATGCGGACGCGCATCACGTTGGATGTGGACCCGAGATGAAAGACGCCGGACTCAAGTCGCGAATTCAGCGAATGAAACCGGGATTGCTGGGACGCTTCCTATATTATGTGCTGCCTATTCGCCGGGGAGTGGTGTTGGGCAATATTGCTTTGGCGTTGGGTGATGTGCTTGACGCCGGAGAGAGGAAGATTCTTGCGCAGATGTTTTATCGTCATATCGCCTTGACGCTGTTAGAGAATCTCATACTCGGATTTTATTCTCTGAATCGAATACGGGATATGGTCGAAGTTCGGGGGATTGAGCATCTCATGGCTGCCGCCGGTCAAAAAAAGGGTATTTTGATCCTCACCGGGCATTTTGGGAATTGGGAGCTTTTGCCTATGGCCGGCATATTGCATTATCCTGATTTTAAAGGACGGCTTCATGTGCTCCGCCGTCAGATTGTCAACAAGGCTGTCGAGCGGCTGCTGTTTCGGAGGTTTTACAAAATGGGGCTGGATGTCATCCCGAAGCGTCACTCGCTTCCGCGTGTGATGCAGCTTCTTGCGCAGAACGATACCGTTGCTTTCATTATGGATCAGTATGCGAGGCCCGGCAGGGAGGGGATTGTGGCGTCCTTTTGTGGCCATCCCGCGGGAACTTTTCGCAGTCTTGCGATGGTGGCGCGGAGTTCCGAAGCCCCCGTTCTGCCCGTGGCCGGATGGCGGGAGTCCGGAGGGCGTCACATCGTTGAATTCGGGCCTCCGTTAGACTGGATTAAGGACGAAGACCCGGATCAGGAAATTCTTCGCAACACGGAAGCCTATAACCAAATGATCGAAACGGTGATCAGACGGCACCCCGACCAATGGCTATGGATTCATAAGCGCTGGAAAATCAAGAAGTAATGTCGGGTAAGGCAAGCCCTCTCAGGGTGGCCTTTTTGGGAAACGCGTTGGAAGTTTTTTTTGCTCTCGCTCAAAGCCCCCTGATTCAGGTTCGAGCCTGGCTGTATGAGGAAGCGCGGGAGAGGGCGCATTCTGAGGCGCAACGTCTCGGTCAACCGGCGGTGTACGGTCGCGTGCAGACTGATACTCAGATATCGAGCGCCTTGGATGAAGCCGGTCGGCCCGAGCTTGGAATTGTAGCAAATTTTGGTCTCCGCCTAAGCGTGGACACGCTGTCGGTTTGCAGGTTTGGATTCCTCAATGCCCACCCGGGGCTCATTCCTCAGAATAGGGGGAGAGAGCCGGTCGCCAAGTCTCTCAAAAATGGGGATATTGTCACAGGGCTGACGGTTCACCGGATGACAGACCGCATTGACTCCGGCCCGATTGTCGGATGTTGCGAGCATGTGATTCGCGCCCGCGACCACGATACGGTGACACGTGAGCTTTATCGCCTGGCCCCGCCCATTATTCTTGACCACATCGAATATCTGGTTCGTTCGTAGTCCCCCAGAATCTGTAGCATAAAATTGTATCTACTAACATCCACAAATAGTGATTAAGATTCTTTTGACACACAATATATAGTTTTGATTGCTAAGACTTACTTAAGCTCATTATTGACAAGAAAAGATTAAGATTATACACTATTGGAACTTGTACTATGGAATACGGCAATGAAATTGTGCGCAGACAAAATAAAAAATAGATATCCTTGCGCGCATCAAGGTATACGAGGGCATAAGAAAGGGGCATCAAAATGCAGAGCGAAGAGGATGTTTTTACCGTACCTGAACTGGCTAATTATCTGAGAATGAAGCCCATTACGATTTACAAGCATGTGGCCGGAGGAAAGCTGCCTGGTTTTAAGGTCGGATCGCAGTGGAGATTCAAAAAGCGCACAATTGATAATTGGATCGAAGAGCAGGAAAAGACCAATTTGCGCATCAGGGCCCACAAGAAAAACTGAAGGTCTGTAAAGGAGGATATGCTAATGAAACGCCGATGCGGGCGATTGGTGTTACTCGCCTTACTGACAATCTTTATGAACCCCGGAGCGGTGTGGGCGGTGGGTTCCAGCGGGTTCGAAAATGCAACGCTCAGCACAAGATCGTTGGCGCGCGGCAACGCGGTCGTCGCTGATCCGGAAGACGCCTCGACCCTGGCCTTTAATCCGGCGGGTCTGGTCAAGCTCGATCGTTCTCAGGTCTATATCGGATGAAAGGTCGCTATCAGCCTACGTCCGCGGTATTCAAAAAACCGCCCCCTC
>JADGBA010000192.1 GCA_015231685.1 Candidatus Omnitrophota bacterium
ACGAGATCGATGCCGTAAAGAGGCGTCTTTTGTCTCGCGCGGGAGAGAATCTCACGGGTCAGGGCATTGCGTCCTTCACGGATGGATTCCACTTTGATCAGCGCGCTCGCTTCACCGGCCGCGTCATCCATATTACGGGTCAGGTCCCGGTTCGAGCTCCTGACGATCTCGATCAGCGGCTGTTCCGTAATCACATCCCGTGTGGCCGCATCGATGATATCATCCAGCCTGGCCTGCGCCCCGACCTCGTTACCGACGGACTGCAGAAACTTCAAAGGATCCACGATCCGCCAGCGGGCGGTCGTATCAATCCAGATAAAGCGCTTGTCCTTGGTCGGGATCTGGTTGGGATCGCCGTCCCATTCGAGAAGACGCTCATCAAAGCGGTTGACGTTTTCTATAAACGGGAGTTTCACGTGCAGGCCCGCTTCCGTGATCGCGCCCGACACCGGATCACCAAATCGGGTGATCACCGCCTGTGTGCCTTCACGGACGATATAGAAAGGGTTACCCATAAGCGCCACCAGCAAAACGGCCGCCGCGCCCATCAGCGCGGTCAATGTCAATTGTCTAGGCATTTTCAGCCTCCTTCCTGGCCCTGAAATCCAAAAGCGGGAGCACATCCGCCCCGGAGGAATCAACCACGTATTTTTCCCTGGGTTTGGCCAACACGCCGGCCAGGGTCTCAAGATAAAGCCGCGAACGCGTCACTTCCTTGGCGGCGTTGTATTCCTCGAGAAGCGCCAAAAACCGGGCCGCCTCACCTTTGGCGCGATTGATGCGGGTGACCGCGTAGCCGTCGGCCTGCAGGAGGGCTTGCTCAGCCTCGCCGCGCGCCTTGGGAATGATCTCATTGTATTTTTGTTCCGCCTGATTGATCGTGCGTTCCTTTTCCTGTTTGGCCTCATTGACTTCATTAAAAGCGGCCTGCACCTGGGCGGGCGGTGTGACGTCCTGCAGCTTGACGGTCACGATATGAATGCCGCTGTCATAGGTATCAAGGATCTGCTGGATTTCTTCTTCGGCGGTGGAGCTGATCTCCGCGCGTTTGGTGGTCAGCACTTCATCGACGGAGTAATCACCCACGAGCCGCCGCATCACAGCCTCGGAGATATCCCGCACCGTAGAATTGGAATTCCGGATATTAAAAAGAAACTTGTACGGGTCCTTGATCTTGAGTTGCACGATCCAGGACACCTGAAGAGCATTCAGATCTCCCGTGAGCATCAGCGACTCTTCTCGGTACTCTCGCGAGCTGTACTGGGTCCGCACCCCGGCCTTGGCGGTCCGAAAACCGAACTCTTCCTTATGAATACGCTCTACCTTGACCGGAATAACCGTCTCGATCCCCAAAGGCAGCTTCATGTGCAGTCCGGCCTCGGTTGTGCGGGTGTATTTACCGAGAAACAGCACTACCCCCTGTTCCTCGGGTCCGATGGAATAAAACATCGTTGACACCATGAGAATCAGCACAAATCCCAGCGCGAGTCCCCCGTACATCCCGGGCCGAATCGGCCACTTCTTGGTCATCCCCAAAAGTTCTTCCGGAGTCTTAAAATCCATAAATTCACTTCCTCTCTGATTGGTTACATAAGTCTATGGCATGATACCGGACTCCCCCCTCAAGATCAACAGGTTCCGGGCCATCATGCGCACGACGATACCCGGGGAGGCCGGCCCTCCGGACGATGCGCCTCGCTCTGCCGGACCTTTTCCGGCACTCGCGGCTATAACCCCTCGCTGCGCTCGGGGTAACGCCGCTCGTGTCCGGAAAATGTCCTTCGGGTCGGCGCAAAAGTCCGGCGGGCCGGCCTCCCCGGGTATCATCATGCCCACCAAGTGGTATCCAATATCTCAATCGGTCAAAAAAATTCTCAGGCAAAACACGAGACGAAGGACTCTTAACCATAAGTGAGGCCATACGCTGAAATCCCCTAAAGGCCACACCCGCTCCGGCGGCCTTCAAGCCGCATCCGCAGGGCACTTTGTGGAGATGAGGCCGCGTTACTTCGCCGTCAGGCGAAGTTATAGCGACCGAATCCCACAAAGGGCCCGGAGAGTTGCGGCTTGTGTGCCGGCGGAGCGGGTGTGGCCTTTAGGGGATTTCAGCGAAGGGCGGAGCGAAACCTCGTCCAGGGAAACTTCTTCCCGGGACACTCGGTGGCGGTGCCGGGCACATCGCTGTGGCCCATCACATGATTGGCCGGAATGCCGTAACGCTTCTCCAGGGTCTTCACGAGATAGATAAGCGCGTCAAACTGTGTGTCCGAAATCATGCGCTCCGAAAAATTCCCGACAATCCCG
>JADGBA010000193.1 GCA_015231685.1 Candidatus Omnitrophota bacterium
GGCGTTACTTGCGACCGGGCCTTACGCTCTCCCGTGCGGCGCCCCTCGGCGTCCAACACGTCCACCCTTTCGGGACCCGCCGCTTCGGACATCACCCTTGAAAGACCCTGCAACATTTCTTCTCTAGAAAGATTCGACGGTGCGGCATCAAGGTACCGCTCACAACCCAGGAGCGCCTCACGAACTTCGGGATATGCCAGCATGAATTGGATGCCCGAGAGGGATTCCGGATCGGATTCCATCTGCGCAACGAGGTCCTCCGCGCGCGACCACTCCACGTGGCCCAGCTCTTCACGCTGCACCGTGATCGTTTGATCATTGGGCATCAGCGTCACAAAGAACGGCCTGCGCTGACTGGTCAGATGCCTGCCCCGCGGCTCGTAATTACCGGTCCCTTCAATGCGGCGAAGCCCTTCCGAATATTCTTTGACGGCATAACCTTCGGGAGGCCCGATCCTGAGAATCTCCGCGGGATAAACATCAATCCCGACTTCCTCCGCATATTCTTCGCGCACCGCCTCCAGGAACGAAACCCCGGCAGTGACCATCCCGGCAACCGAAATATCCATCCGTCCGGCAAATAATTTTTTCTTTTTGGAACGCGCCTGAAGCAAAACTTCCCCGCGGCCGGTAACCGGATTCTTCCGCAAAAGCGCCCCATTGAGCGTCCGGGTCCAGTCCGCAGGCGTGATCTCGCCCCGCAACTTGACTTCTCCCGTGGGGAAACCGTCTTCATCCATGATCGCAATGCGTTCCTGGGTGTTGTCCGCGGGCCTGTCTGCCGGCGCGACTGCTGCCAGATCCGACAGCGCCGACTTAAGTCCTTCGATGTCCGCAGCGGGATTGCTGACCGCGATAAGAAGCCCCTCGCCCAGCGCAGCCGCATCGCCGAACTTGGAAGGACTAATGCCGCCCGCGACCCCGAGTCTCAAATTGGGGTATTCGGCACGAATCGACCTGATGATCTCTGAATCAATGTGTGTCTCGTCCCCATCCGCAAAGCGCTTGAGAAGCACGCCGGTCGCTTTATCGTCCACCGCGGTCTTGACCGCCTGCCGCCAATCCGGACGGCTGAGATCCACTTCCCGGAAAATCACAGATTCCGGAACAGCATCCAGGATCGGTTCCGGACGGACACCGGGGCCGACAAGGACAATTCCCGCTCCGCGGCGCGCCGCCTCGTACGCCAGGTGCGCGTCATTGCCGGCGACAAAAACGGTCAATCCGAAGGTGTTTGAGGTCGCTTCCAGCGCCGAAGCCAACACGTCCAGGCTGTCGATCCCCGGCGCCACACGGTTGAGAAGCAAAAGACCCGCTTGCCGGCCCACTTCGTCCGCATCAAGCTCCGCCAGACGCCGGTTGCCGCCGGCGGTATGGAGCCCCATTTCCACCACGCCTTCGTTATCAAGAATAGAAAGAACCTCTGCACGGCTGAGACGCGAAGCTTCGGGCCGCTTTCGGCCCCGAAGCTCGTAGCGCGCCCAGAGCCCGATTTCTGTCACGACCGTCCGGGCCAGCGGAGCGGAATCTTCCACCATGCGGACAGGATTAAATCCCTTGGCGAACCAGATTTCTACGAGCTTGGAGAGTGGCTTGGCGATCAAAGATTTTTTGGCATTGATCAGGGGATCTTCAAAACGCTTGCCCCACAAATTACGTTGGCCCGTGATAAGACCGATCGCGTCCACCACCCGGTGCAGGACGCTCGCAAAAATTCCGGGAGTCATGATCACCGCCGCCGCCGCGATGAAAGAATTCCAGGCGAAGGGCAGGCCAAACACCGCGTAGCCCAGAAACAGCACGCTCGCAAAAGGACCCACCAGAACCGCCGGCACCCCGATCAGGATCATGATCCAATCCAAGCCCCTGATGTACGCACTGTCACCACCCAACCCAAACCACCGGGCCACGGCATAAACCGCGCACACCGCCGTCACCGCCGCGCCCACCCCGAGAATCCAGGGAATCGCCGAGGCGCCGACAAAAAGGACCGCCGAATAAAGAATGATCGGAAGCCCAAAAAGGAACACAAAGAAAACATTCAAGCGGACCACATTCACCACCGCCGGGATCATCTTCAAGGCGGCGGCTGCGAGGGCCCGCGGCGACCATTTGCCGGGAGCCCTGAAGTTGGCGGACGCGGCAGGAGGCGCCGCGACAGCGCCCGGACGCTCAAGATCATGCTCGCCCAGCCGGACATTGGACCCGGCAAGAACCTCGGGTTGATACAACGCTTCCGCCGTGTTGCCAAACCAGTTGCCCCTTTGCCGCAAGGGATCCACCCGCATAAAGAAG
>JADGBA010000029.1:0-3944 GCA_015231685.1 Candidatus Omnitrophota bacterium
TGTTCTGGAATCTGCGGCAGATGGGCTCAAACGCCATCGACAAGCTGAAGGGGCTGACGCACGACAAGCGTTATCACGCCAACGTGGAGTGGCTGGGGACCATGTGGTCGCATGCGGTGGTGACTTCCACTCCGGTACCGGATATTCGACTGCACATGATGGCCTGGCGTCATCACTACGCGGCTGTTTTTGGGACCGAGGCTCTGAACCGCGTCCGGGGATTTTCTCCGCCGGAGATGCATCTTCCGATTCATCCGGACGTCTGCTTCGAATACGTGAAGGCCCTCAAGGCCTGCGGGTATCGCTGGGTGATGCTTCAGGAACATACGATCGAGAATCCCGACGGCTCCGGCATTCGGCGGCCCCACATGCCGCACCGGCTCGTGGCCCGGAACTCCGCCGGAGAAACGGTTGAGATCGCGGCGCTCGTAAAGACGCAAGGGTCCGACACGAAGCTGGTCGCGCAGATGCAGCCCTATTACGAAGCCAAGGGACTGGACCGGCAGGAGCTGGCCGGCAAATCCATCCCGCCCTTCGTCTGCCAGATTGGTGACGGAGAGAATGGCGGTGTGATGATGAACGAGTTCCCACCGATGTACAACCAGGCCTACAACGAAATCGGCTGGGAGGGCGCGGTGGCGATGAACGGGACGGAGTATCTGGAGTTTTTGGATACGCTCGGCGTGAAGGAGAAGGATTACCTGCCGGTGCAACCCATCACCCAAAAAAGACTCTGGGATAAGATAGGCAAGCGTCTTGAGCCGGGAGCGGCGGACAAGGCGATTGATGAGATCCGCAAGGAAGATTCCAACTACAATCTTGACCGGGCGTCCTGGACAAGCGACCGTAATTGGGTTGCCGGGTATGAGAGCGTCCTTGACCCGATGCACAAATTGAGCGCACGGTTTCATGAGAAGTTCGATAAGGCCGGGGTGGACCGCAAAGGATTCGGTTATCGCAATGCCCTGCTGCTTCTTCTCTTGTCCCAGACCAGCTGCTTCCGGTACTGGGGGGAGGGCATTTGGACGGAATATGCGCGAGAAATATGCCGCCGGGGTCTCGAAGCGGTGGAGTCGTTCAAATAACGTCTACACAGCGTGCCTTTTTTTGGGATATAATGCGGCCTGTTGATGAGGTTGTATGCGGGTGTGAGTGACGAATCGGAGGAAGAATGGAAATCAAGGATTTGATGAATCGTAAAGTAAACGAGATTATGACTCGTCAGGTTCTCACAACAAGGCCGGAGGCCCTTGTGCGGGATGTGGCCCGGCGCATGGCGCTCATGAAGATCGGCGCGTCAGTGGTGGTCAACGACCAGGAGAAGGTGGTGGGAATATTCACCGAGCGCGATCTTCTCAAATATTTTGTCGCCCAGGGCGACAACGCCAAGTCCATCACGATTGAGGAGGCCATGACCAAGAGCCCTGTGACGCTGGGGAGGGATGAGGATATGACCGCGCTTCTCCAATCGATGGAATCCGGAAAATTTCGCCATCTTCCGGTTGTTCATGACGGGAAGCTGGTCGGCATCGTCTCGATCCGGGATGCCTTCAAGATGCTCGGAGAGCTCGTTCAACTGGTGGTCAAAGCTGAGGCATAATATCTAAATGGTGATTTGATGGGCCCCAAAAAAAGCATCCTCATTGTTGATGACGAGCCGGACGCCAGGAAGTTCCTTCGGGCGCGCCTTGAGGCCGCGGGGTATGGTGGGGCCGATGCCGCCGACGGCATCGAGGCTCTGGGGAAGTACACTCTGGCGCTTGCCGGCCGGCCCTTTGATCTCGTGATTCTGGACATCATGATGCCGGGCATGGACGGCACTCAGGTGCTCGAAGTCATCCGTAAGAATGAGGAATTGCGCGGTCTTTACGAAGAGCGGGAGCGCACCCCGATCATTATGCTGACCGCTGACTACAAAAGCTACATGGACGCCTTCAAGCGGGGGTGTGACGACTACCTGCTCAAGCCCTACGAACCCGAAGCCCTCCTTAAAACCATCGCCTCGAAGTTCTTTTAGTACACGCGTTTCTTCATTTTTGTCCCACGCCTTGACAAACCGGTATGTTTAATTATACTTAAATAATCATAAGATAGATTAGTAAAGCATAGTTTTGCCTTACTGGATTTGGTTATGTTGGGATCGTTGGAGAGGAAGACTGAACGGTGTCTTGCGGGGAATAATTCGAATGGGATTCGATCGCATCGAAGTGCTTTTGGTGGAGGATGATCCGGGGGACCGGAGGCTCGTGGAAGAGATGCTTTCCGACCGCCGGGCGTACGGGCCTCTATCGACGCGCTTCCGCGTTCTCACCGCAGAAAGTATTCAGCAGGGCATTGATGAGATCCGCAAGAGAGCGTCGGATGTGATTCTTCTGGACATATCCCTCGGGGATTCCTGGGGGCTTGAGACTCTCGATAAGATGATGGACGCCTCCGGAGGAATTCCGGTGGTGGTATTCACCGGAAATGACGATGACGGGATGGCGATGCAGGCGATGGACCGCGGCGCGCAGGATTACCTGGTGAAGGGTTTTTTGGAAGCCACCGGACTTCGGCGGTCCATCCGGTACGCGCTTGACCGCAGCCGGCTGATGAATCGTCTGGAGGAAAGTTCGGAAGCGCGGTTCCGGTCGATTATCGAGAAGAATCCCGACGGTGTTTTGATCATCGGAATGGACGCGTGCATTTTGTATGCCAATCCGGCCGCGGAGACAATCTTTGCCCGTGAGGCCGGCCGCATGGTGGGCGGGCAGTTTCATTTTCCGCTCAAACTTGCCCATGCTACCGAGATCGAGTTGGACCGCCCCGACGGGACTTCGCTGATCGGTGAAATGCTGATGGCTGAGATCAGCTGGGAGAAGCAGCCGGCGAAGCTGGTGACGATTCGGGACGTCACGGAGCTCAAGGGGATTGAACGTCTTAAGGCTGAGATTGAACGTGGAAAGGGAGCTTCGCACCAGCGAGAAGCAGTTCCGCCTGCTTGCGGACACCGCGCCGGTGATGATTTGGATGTCTGACCCGAAGGGGAGGATAGAATTTTTTAATGAACCCTGGCTTTGTTTCCGGGGGCGCAGCCGCGAGGAAGAGACGGGCGCCGGATGGCTGGAAGGGGTTCATCCCGATGATGCAGAGTCCCTCAAATTGGTATTCGCCTCGGCGGTCCGGTCGCGCAAGAGTTTTCGGACGCGCTTCCGAATGCGCCGGGTCGATGGGATGTACTGCTGGATGCTGAACACCGGGGTCCCCAGGCTCGGCGGGGACGGTGAGTTTGCCGGTCACACGGGATCCTGCATTGACATCACGGATATCAAGAGGCTGGAAGAGCTTAAGGATGAATTTGTCAGCAATGTTTCCCATGAGCTGAGAACACCCTTGTCAATCACCCGGGAGGGAATCTGTCTGGTACTCGACCGGATCCTGGGACCGGTCGGCGAAAAGCAGGAAGAGGTGCTTCAAACCGCCCGGGATAACATTGACCGTCTGGCCCGGATCATCAACAACCTTCTGGATATCTCCAAAATCGAAGCGGGCAAGGTGGAACTCAGGCGGGATTTGTTCGATATCCGGATTGCGGCGCAGAAGGTTGCGGATGCGTTCGACCCGACCTTTAGGAGTCGGTCGCTGAAGATGGTGAAGGATGTCCCGGAGGGGCCGGTTTATGTCTTTGCTGATCTTGACCGGATCATTCAGGTGTTCACCAATCTCGTGGGGAATGCGCTAAAGTTTACTCAGGAAGGCAGTGTGACTCTGGGCATCAAAGAGACGCAAAAGCAGGTCGAACTATGGGTGCGGGATACCGGCGCAGGCATCGCGCCCGGGGATTTGCCCAAGGTGTTTGATAAATTTGAACAAATCGGCCGCGTTCCGGGTGCGGGTGAGAAGGGAACCGGATTGGGTTTGACGATTGCGCGGCCGATTGTGGGGCTGCACGGAGGGGCCATTTG
>JADGBA010000029.1:3966-11732 GCA_015231685.1 Candidatus Omnitrophota bacterium
CCGGCAAGGGGAGCCGGTTACCTTTTACGCTGCCGCTTTACACGCCCGAGCATTTTGTGGAGGCTTACCTTGAAGAAGGGATTCGGCGGTCCACGAAGGATTCCCGCCCGGTCTCGCTTCTGGTGATTCACGCGGAGTCTCCCCCGCCGGCAAGTGCGAATGAAACCATCTCCGGGATACTCAGTGAGACCCGGGCTTTCGCGGAGCGAAGCCTTCGTGACGCTTCGGCTGTGATGCTGGAGGAATCCCGGGAGATTGTGGTGCTTTTGCATGGCTGTGCAGCCGAAGATGTTTTGAAGGTGCGATCCCGTTTACAGGAAGGATTGTCGGCTTATTTCAGGGCTAAATCATGGGCAGAGAGCCTGCGATTCCGTTATGGACACGCGTCTTATCCGCAGGATGCGGAGAATGCCCGCGGACTGCTGGAAAGGGCCCGCAGACGCTAATCGGACAGCAAAAAAGGAGGCGGTATGAAAAAACGCATTCTCGTTGTTGATGATGAGCAGGATATCGTATCCATGCTCCGGATGAGACTCGAGGCCGCCGGATACGAAGTGTCCACAGCCTCGGACGGCGAAGAGGGGTTGGCCAGAGCGACGGAGGCTCCGCCGGATTTAATGATTCTGGACATCCTGATGCCCAAGATGGACGGGATTGCCATGTCCGATGCTCTCAAAAAAAATCCCCGGACGCGCAATATCCCGGTTCTTTTTTTGACGGCGCTCAAACGCCAGAGCGACGGCGGTGCTTCGGGACCGAACCTGATTTTTTCCAAGCCGTTCAGCGGTGGTGAGCTGACCGAAAAAATATCGGAAATCCTGGGAACTTGAACTCCGGAAGTTCCGCCGCGGCCAAAAGGAGCCTGATTGGGGACGATGAAGACGCCATCGTCATGCTCCTCAAGATGCGCCTGGAGAGCGCGGGGTATCATACGTTCAGCGCTTTTGACGGAGCGGGGGCTCTGAAGGTGGTTCGGGAATTGGAGCCCGATCTGGTTCTGCTGGATGTGATGATGCCGCCCCCAAACGGGTTCGAGGTTTGCCGGGTGATCAAAAATGATTCCGCACTGCGAAAAATCCCCGTGATTCTCCTGACCGCCAAAGCCTCTGAGACGGATCAGTTCTGGGGCTCTGAATCGGGGGCGGATGCATACATTATCAAACCTTATGATCCGGTGGAGCTCATGAATGCCATCCAGAAATTAATCAGCGCGGAGGAGAAGCCGTTGTGAAGCCCGATATTGGCATCGAGTCCGGAGGCGTTTCTCCGTCGGGCGTGGTGGCGCGCGTCAAGGAATTGCTGACTTCCCTGTTGGCGCCTGAGATGGGGCTATCGCCTGATGCCCGACAAAGGGTGGTGTGCATCCGGAAGGAAATGCAAACCCTGGCAAGCTCGGAGGCGGATCTTGCGCGTATCGGCTGTCTGCAAAAGGTCCGCTCAGATCTGCGTATTGCGGATTCCGATACCCGGGAGATTTGCGGGCGCGCTTTGGAGGCAGTCTCAGCAAGAGCCCGGGACAAAAGGATTGAAATGCTCAACCGTCTGACGCCCGGCGCGCCGCACGCGGAAGCGGATCCCGGCGTGCTTGGTCAGATGATAGGCGAATTATTGAATCACGCGATAGACCGGACGCCTGACGGAGGCAAGGTGGGGATCACGGCTGAGGAGTACAAAGGCGGCTGGGCGCGTATCTGTGTCGCCGACACCGGCGAGGACCCCTTGTCGGAGGATGACGGAGGTGATGCAGGACGGTCTACGGATTTGAGGTTGATCCTGGTTCGCCGTATGGGCGAACTGCACGGAGGGAAGTTCGCCGTACACCGGCGCCCCGGAGGGGGAGCTGTGTGGGAGCTCCTCCTTCCGATGTACACGACGCACGAAGCGCAAAGCCACAAGAGGATTGATGAAGCGGTTCACGCGGCCGCGCACGGCCATACCGCGTTTGGGCTGATCGGGGTCCAGCTCATGGGATCCGCAGAGCTTTTGTCCTCAGCCGGACACCGTGTTCATGAGGAGGTGTTGGGCGCGGCGATGGCCTCGATGCATCAGTGCCTCGATGGAGATTCGGCCCGAATATTTCGTTCGCGGGCAGATCAGGTTTTGGCGGTTATTGCGGGGGGAGACCCCGGGCAGTTGTCCGCGGTATGTGGCCGCGTCCGGAAATCCCTGGCGTTAAGTTTATGCACGTCGGAGGGCAAGCGCGGCCGGACAAGGTTCGCTGTGGATGCGGTCCGTTATCCGGGCGACGGGATTGATGCGGGGACGCTGACGCGGGAAGTTTGTGAAAAACTGCGCCGCCCCCGGCATATCCTGGTGATTGACGATCATCCGGACATACGGCGCCTCGTGCGCCGTCGAATAGAAGCATGCCCGGGCCTCAAATGCCTGGAAGCCGCCGACGGCGTTGAAGGATTGGAGAGTCTTGCCCGGATCCCGACGGATCTGGTGATATGCGATCTGATGATGCCGCGAATGGACGGGATTGAGTTTTTGAGCAGAATGAAGTCCGGAGAAAAAACCCGGCATGTTCCTTTTGTGATGTTGACGGCGTTCGAGGTTGAGGAAGAGCGAATTCGTGAGATTACACAGGACCCTGTCCCGGTACTGCGTAAGACCGATGGCTTCGAGCGGTTGATGGAGTTGATTGAGGAAACAATCTAACCGGAGGCGGATGAGCGTATGAGCACACCCAAAACGATCCTGGTGGCCGGTATGGAGGACAGCGCGGCAAAATCAGTGGAGATCCTGGCCCCTCTGGGTTTCGCGGTTTTTTGCACGGGTGAGCGGGGAATGGTCCGGGAGCTCGTCAAGAAGCAAACCGTTCAGGCGGTGCTGTATTTTGCCGACGAGATGGGGGGAGCGGATTTTCGACAGGATGCCTTGCTCGCCGAAATCGCCGCGTCTCATACGCGATTCATTATGGTGAGCGCCGTGAGCGACCCGGACGTGATCCGGGAGGCCCTGCGGGGGGGTGCCGTGGACTGGATTTCCATGCCGTTGAACCACCGGGAATTCATCGCGAGAGTTGTGGCGGTGTTGACGGATAAGCTCAAAGTCTCATGCATCGGAGGGGGCACAGGGCTTTTTAATCTCCGGGTGGGACTCAAAACCCTTCCGAATATTCTACTGCATTCCGTGGTGAGCATGACGGATGATGGCGGGTCCTCGGGCCGCCTGAGATCCGATTTCGGGATCCTTCCTCCGGGAGATATCCGGAGAAGTCTCGTGGCGCTTTCTAACGCGCCGGAACTGATGAATCAGGTGATCGGCCATCGTTTCAGAGACGGAGCGGATCTCGGGGGGGCATAACCTCGGAAATCTTATGCTGACCGCGCTCACCGACATCCGGGGATCCATGGCTGAGGCGGTCCGTGCGCTTGGTGACATTATGAATGTTCAGGGCCTGGTGATACCGGTCACCGAAGACAATACGCGGCTTTGCGCTGAATTTGAAGACGGCTCCGTGGTGGAGGGAGAAAGCCGGATCGACCGTTGTGAGAATCGCCCGCCGGACCTGAAGATTCGAAGGATATGGCTTTCTCCCGCGGCGAGAGCCAGCGCGGAGGCGACAGCGTCGATTCTGAGCTCCGATTACGTTCTGATCGGCCCGGGAGATCTGTACACGAGTATCATAGCCAATCTCGCGGTGGAGGGCGTAAGCGAGGCGATCAGCCAAAGCCACGCCAAAAAGATTTACATCTCGAATTTAATGACCAAGCCCGGCGAAACCGGCGGTATGGACGCCTACGACCATGTCCGTGAGATCGTCCGTTATCTGGGCCGTGATGTGCTGGACGCGGTGGTGGTTTCCGATACCCAGGTGTCACAGGAGGGTATGGAAACGTACTCCAATAAGCGGCAATCACCCGTATCGATCGATCGGCTCTTGAAAGAGGGCTCCAAGATTACGAGGGCCCGGATCGTTTCTGCGGATATCGGTCACGAGACGGAATTGGTTCGGCATCACAGCCAGAAGCTCAAAACCGCGATCAAGACGACAATGGACCGTCTGTCCTGAAAGCCCGCGGGGACTGTCCCCGCAGTAGACCCCACAGTTGACCCCGCAGTCGAGTTTTGCGCGGTATAATGTGCGCATGCATGATCCGTCCCGCTTGCAATCGATCTGGGAAAGCCCTGAAGGCTCCGGCAAAGTATCTTACATCGATCAGACACTTTTGCCTCATAAGCGGGTGGTGAGGCGTCTCAAATGTTTTGAAGACGCCCTGGAAGCGATCATCCTCATGCGTGTGCGGGGGGCGCCTCTGATTGGCGTAACAGCCGCTTTTGGTATGGCTCTGGCGGCGCAAGACTGCGGAAGCCGGTTTTTTGATCGCCGTTTCAAAAAGCATGCCCGTCAAATGCTCCAAACCCGTCCTACGGCCGTCAATCTTCGAGCTGCCGTGGATTATCAGCTGAACGCTCTGACCGATATTGCGCGACCCCGGCAGACACGTCGGGTTTTGCTCCGATCCGCCCGGCAGTTCATGAATCAGGAGATCCGTTATTCCGAAAGGATCGGGCGTTTTGGCGCGGCGGTGCTCAAGAGGCTGTATCGGAAAAAGCGGAAAAAACTCAACATCCTCACTCATTGCAATGCCGGCATTCTGGCCTGCGTCAAGTGGGGCACCGCGACGGCGCCGATTTATCGGGCCGCTATGGAGGGCGTTCCGCTTCACGTCTGGGTGGACGAGACCCGCCCCCGCAACCAGGGCGCTTCGCTTACGGCATGGGAGATGAAGGAATGCGGTATCGAACACACGGTGATCGCGGACAACGCCGGGGCGCATCTCATGCAGCGCGGAGAGGTTGATCTTGTGATCACCGGCGCGGATCGCGTGACGGCCAACGGAGATGCGGCCAACAAGATCGGTACACTGCTCAAAGCCATCGCTGCCAGGGAATACAAGGTGCCTTTCTGGGTGGCCTTTCCGACGACAACGATTGACCGGACGATCCGTGACGGCGTTCGTGAAATTCCCATCGAAGAGCGCCCCCAGGATGAGGTTACCCACATTCGCGGCCGCTCAGGCAAGCACATACTGAGCGTGCAATTGACTCCGGACAAAACCCGTGCCGCCAACCCCGCCTTTGACGTGACGCCCGGGCGCCTGATCACCGGATACATCACGGAGCAGGGCGCGGTAGATGCATCCAAGTTCAGAGCCATTCATTGATTGACCGGATGAGTGTCGATGAAGCCTGAGGGTGTGATCCGGTTCCGCTGTGAGTGGGACCGGGATGTATCGATTGCTGACCGGGTGCCGGCGGATTTGCTTCGGTGGAGGGATGAGCTCCTCGAGATGGGGCTTGTTGGTGTGGATGCCGGCGGAATCGGGTTCGGGAATCTGAGTATTCGACTGCCCGAGGGGGGCTTTGTGATTACGGGGTCCCAAACCGGACATGTGCGGGTCCTGAAGCCCGAGAACTGCTCCAAAGGGACGCGGTGGGATTATAAAGGAAACCGGCTTTGGTGCGAGGGCCCGGCGGTGGCGTCGTCTGAGTCGTTGACGCACGCGGCGGTCTATGATGCCTGCGAGAGAATTCACGCGGTTGTCCATGTCCATCATCCGGGTTTGTGGGCGAAGCACAAAGACACGGCCCTTACCACTTCGATGAAGTCGGGATTCGGAACTGCGGAGCTGGCGGGAGAGGTGCGCGGGCTCTTGAGCACAGGGGTGGGAACGGACGAAGGTTTTTTGGTGATGGGCGGCCACAAGGACGGGCTTGTTTTTTTTGGCAAAAGCCTGGAAATCGCCGGAAAACTATTGATCAAAAACGTAAATCGTCTTACGATACCCTGATTCAAAACAACGGAGGAATTCATGAGCGGCAAACTCAAATTCGTGTTCGTATTCTTTTTGACGCTGGCGATGGCCGGCGCGGTCCCCGCGTTTGCGGACGAAATCTCTGACCTTAAAGCCCAGTTGGCCATGATGCAGAACCAGATCCAGATGCTTCAGGGTAAGATTGAGGTTCTCGAAAAGGACCGTCAGACGCGCATCCAGTCGCCCCAGGATGCCGAAGACCGGCTTCTGGCCGTTGAAGAAAAGCTGGATCAGGGCATCCTGGGCAAGATCACCTCAGAGCAGCTGAAGGTCAGCGGATTCGTTCAGCCGTTTTACCGCTGGTCCGAAAATGACAGCGCGAATGACACATTTGATGTCCTTCGGGGATTTGTGACGCTAAACGGGACTATCGCCGAGGATATCGATTATGCGCTTCAGGTGGACGCGGCGGCGTCGACAGATATTCTCAGGGATGCCTGGGTGGAATACACGAAGTACAAATTCGCCAAGATCAAGTTCGGTCAGTTCCCCGCGCCGTTTTCTTATGAGTGGAATATTTCCTCGGCGGGTTTGGATACCGTGGACCGGGCGCTTGTGTCTTCGAATCTGGCCTACAAGCGAGACCTCGGCCTGATGGCCGAGGGGGATGTGCTGGACGGCGCGGTTTATTATGGCGCCGGCGTGTTCAACGGAACAGCCCGTAATACCGCCGACAACAACGACAAAAAGGATTTCATCGGCCGTATGATTGTCAGCCCTCTCAAGAATGACGACGGAACAGCAAACAAGGATTTTCATGTCGCGGGAGCGATTCAGACCGGGGATCAGCCGCGTTCGGGCAACACGCACGGGACGCGGACGCGCGGTTCCGGTGCCGTTTTTTATCGGGTCCAAAAGCTCAAGCTCTACGGCGAATACATCTATCAGGAAATCGAAGGGGCGGACGGATTTGACAGTGCGGATTCTGACGGGTGGTACGTCATCGGCACATACGAAATTCTGCCCAAGATCGAAGCGGTGTTTAAGTACGAACAGTATGATCCCAACCTGGACACGTCGGGCGATCGTCAGGACATCACAACGCTGGGTGTGACGTACCGGGTGACATCCAATGTTATTCTCCAGGCCAATTATCGCATTCGGGAAGAACAGTATAAGCTTGAGTCCTCGAACAACGAATTTGTGACTCTGGCAACGGTCAAGTTTTAGGGGGAGTTCGATATGGATCCGGCCCATCCGACGCCGGAATCCGGGGGTGCGGCCATTCGGGCCGAGGACCTCGTGGTGCGGTATCGGCGTCAAACGGTGTTGAACGGTTTCTCACTGGAAGTGCGGCGTGGCGAGGCGTTTGCTTTTCTCGGCCCCAACGGAGCCGGCAAAACCTCCACGATCAAGTGCCTTCTGGGTCTCGTGCGCCCCGATTCCGGACGCATCCTGCTTGACGGATTGCCGCCCGCGGACCCGGCGTCACGCCGAAGGGTCGGCTTCCTGCCTGAGGCCTGGTACTACCGGTATTTGACTCCGTCCGAAATTCTCGGTTTCTACGGCGGTTTGTTTGGCCTCTCACGCAAGGTGCTCAAAGACCGTTCAAAAGCCCTCCTTGAAGAGGTTGGTCTTGGAGCGGTGGCCGCCAAGCCTATCGGTAAATTCTCCAAAGGCATGGTCCAGAAGGTCGGGCTTGCCCAGGCGCTCATCGCCGATCCCGAAATCCTGATCCTGGATGAACCCACCTCAGGACTGGATCCTCTGGCGCGGATGCAGCTGCGTTCGCTTCTGGAGGATTTGAGGGGGAGGGGAAAAACGATCTTTTTTTCTTCACATGAACTTTCTGAAGTTGAGCTTATGGCCGACACGATCGCGATTGTGAACCGGGGACGGGTCATTCGCAGCGGGCCGCTCAAACAGGTATTGGGTGAGGCCGGCGAAGGGCATCTGGAGCGGTTTTTTATGGACACGATCCGGGGGGACGCCGGATGAAGC
>JADGBA010000194.1 GCA_015231685.1 Candidatus Omnitrophota bacterium
AACGAATTTTTTTGAATCCACGGTGACGAATTACACCCAGTCAAGTTCCATGAAGGGGAGTTGGGATTTTTGAAGGGACCCATCGGCTCCGGCATCCAGTATGTCATCAATTGCGCCGGCCAAAAAGTCCCCGTGTCGGATTCGGGATTCACTTCGCGCTGCGCCATCGGCAACACGGACGATTATCTAAAAAGCTTTGGCAAGCATGCAAGCGCCCGGATGGTTGAGCTGGGTGAGCCGGCTTTTATCACCGTTGTAGTTCCGTCCTGTGCCTCGGAAGAGGATGATCTCCGCCAAACCCTGGTCTCGCTCTGCTCCCAGAAATATCCCGTCGCAGCCGAGATCCTCGTGTTTGTGAATGAGCCGGAAAAGGCCCCGGAACGCGTTCGGAGAATGAACGATCACACCGAATCGCTTGTGCGTTCCGTGCAAAGCGCCGGGTTGAAGGGCGGAGAAAATACCCAGCTCCGCTTAGTGCGTCAAACGGTCCCGGGGGGATCGACCGGCGTTTATCAGGCCGTGACCGCGTCCTCGATCGCCCGCGTCCGGACGCATTGTGACCGTCTCATGGCCGGGGCTGAGCGGCAGCAAAAAATTCAATGCATCGAGAAGTATCTGCGGCAATGCCTGCTTCTTTTGTGGGACGACGATATTCAAACCAAGGACACCTCGGCGATTGCCGGGGCTTATGAGGCCGCGGTGAACGGGGATGCGGTGATTCTGGGACGTCTTCGCATCAGCCGCGTGGATACGGCTGCGGCATATGCGGGAGCGTTGCACGATCTCATGCAGCTTTTTCTGGAATTCAAATACGATCTCGGACTTAATTTTTTGTCTCCCAGAGGAATGCTGCTTGCAGGCATTCTTCGGGAAGGGGGCGTCCGGGTGGGAGAGCCTTTTGCGGACCAGCTTTATTTTGCTTCCGCGGCAAGGGGGAAGAAACAGCATTTGCTGGATGCGGAAACCGCCATAGGCGAGAGCGACAGCCCCGGCAACGGAAATTTCCTGAAGAAATTAAGGCTGTATCTCGAGGGAGGGGAGAATGATGCGCTTGAGATCTTCCAAAATGTGCTCAATCGTTACCGGGAGGACCGGCCTGCGGGCCGATATTGCGAGGCCGATATCCAAAGGATTCTCCTGGATTTGAGGACGCGTGATTTCGACAGGATTGGCCGAACGGCGGCAGAGCTTTTGGCCAAAGCATGACGGTTGAAATGTCCCGCGTCATCCGGGAACTACCGGCGGCGCTCAGCCCGACGCGGCACTTCGCGTGTGTGGACATGGTGACTGCTGACGGGCAGTTCTATGACATCGACTTCTTCCTCGAAGGCACGCGCGGCGGCATGAAGGCGACCGAGACCACCGTGCACAAGTTGAACGGCCGGCCTTACTACGTGTGGGAGCAAGCGGCGGACAAGACCTGGTTCCGCGCGCCGGTGGATGGCGCTTCAAATGCGCTTCTGGGCGTGAAGAATGGGCGCGACCGGTTCACGTTTCGGTATCAGGCGGAAATTCCCGCAATCAAGTCCAATGCCCGGATGTGGATGCCGCTTGCCTCTCCGGACGACTTCCAGAAGGTCCGGATCGTTTCCATCGAGTCGCCCGAAGAGCCCCGCACGCTGAACGAAAAGTCCTTCGGTAACCGGGTCCTGTACTTTGAACTGGGCCCGAAGGACAGCGGCTCATCCATCGTTGTGACCTACGATGTCGAGCGCCTGGAAAGGGGGGCCACTCCGGGTGACCCCGAAGAAGCCGCACGATATCTTGGTCCGGCGCCCGAAGGCGCGACAGGTGTGAAGCTCAAGGCCACCGCGGAGGAAGCCGTGCGGGGGAGGGAAGGCGACCTCATGCGCGCCCGGGCTCTTTATGATCATGTGATTGACACCATGACCTATAAGCGTTGCGGCACCGGCTGGGGCGTAGGCGATGTGCAGCGCGTGTGCAATCTGCTTGAAGGGAACTGTTCGGACTTACACGCGTATTTTATCGGGCTCGCGCGCGCCGTGGGGATCCCGGCGCGTTTCGCCATCGGTGCGGCCATTCCGTCCGACCGGGACGAAGGCGGCATCGAAGGTTGTCACTGCTGGGCCGAGTTCTATGCGGAGGGCGAGTGGTGGCCGGTGGATATCAGTGAGGCCAACAAGTTCTCCGCGCTTAGCATGTATTACTTCGGGCATCATCCGGCCAACCGCATTGAGCTTAGCCGCGGCCGGGACCTGGTGCCGGAGCCGGGCCCCAAGTCCGGTCCGATTA
>JADGBA010000030.1 GCA_015231685.1 Candidatus Omnitrophota bacterium
GCCCCCCGGTACAAGTGATACCAGAAAAAAATCCCCACCCACATCCAGCAGAAAATCGCCGGAACCATCCGATTCGTTTTTGAAAACACGCTTCCGATTTCTTTTAACGTCTTCTTCAAAGAAAGCCAAATTCCCGTCAACGGCGGACACAAGTACATGACCCCCAGGGTATACACAACAGCTGCGTGCGGGCGAGCACGAAGCAGTTTAATCCACTCGGCGGCCTGGGATTCATCGCGCACCATCTTCGGCTGAAAAAACGGATTGTGATACACCCGGTTCATCAAATCAAACCATGTCCCGGATATAAGCAGCATACCCAGAACAAAAAATATTGCGTCACGATTTATGAGAATATGCGGAAGTTTTCGGAGATTCCATAATTTTTGTTTATGGGTCAGTACGGTATGCACATAAACCACCGGCACCAGAAGTAGCGCTTTTTGGTTGGTCAAAACCGCATAACCCAGCAGCACTCCCGCCATAAAGACTCCAAAAGTATTCCGGCGATGATAATAAAACCAATAGAGAAGCGCTGACGCCACCATAAAGAACGTCATCACATCCTCGGTCCATATGCGGTGTGCCGTGAGCAAATTCACAGGGTTGAAGGCCAGAATCCATGCCGCAAATAGAGCGACCGTGTTGCCAAACATTAACCGCGCGACACCAAAGGTCAGCAGGACCACCAAGAGACTCGCCGCGTATGGCACGATCGCGGCCCAGAACTGTGCCTGGAAAAGAATGGGAGGTCGATCACGGAGCACCTGCTCACCCAAATTACTCCGAACCACCATGAACGGATGGTTGCCCACGGTGAGCGTTTGATGCGCGAATGCAAGAATCGCCGGCAGCAAAGGCGCCTTGTAAAAGACCGGCATATCGTAATATCCGAGTCCCAGCCGGTTGTACACTTCCAAGATCTCGCCCAATTCCTTCTTTTCCGTGTGCTCGGGCGCAACCAATTCCACGCCCGGCAGTCCATAGGGTCTTAGAATCCGCACCTTGACCGACCGAAGATTGTAATCCTGAAAGCCCTTCAAAGAAAGCTGGTCCATCTTCATCGCAAGCATGACATACTGACTCTGGTCCCCCTGCCAGTGCGGAAGCCAAAAGGTGAACACGCGCACCGATGCAGCGGCGGCCCAAATAAACACCAATAGGGCAATCACAAGAAATAATTTTTTCATGAAACGTTTCGACACTCTTCAAAGATTTCAAGACAGCGCACGGCGGAATCCTCCCATCGAAACCGCTCCGATGCGATACGACGACTCTCAAACCCCATACGGAGACTGAGATCCACGTTCTTTTCGAATCGATTAAGAATGACAGCCAAGGTCGTTGAGACGTTTGGATCGAACAAAAAACCGTTTCTCCCTTCTTCGACCAAGTCCTCGTGTCCGGCAACACGGGACAAAACAAGCGGCAATCCCTCTGCCATCGCCTCCAAACAAGCGTTGGGCATTCCCTCCCAGCGGGATGCGCTAATATAAAGATCCGCCAAACGCAAATGCGCTTTTAATTCGGACGTACTCTTCCACCCTCTAAAAAAAACCCGGTGATCCATCCCCAGTTTTATGGCCATCTCCGCCAGATACCGTCTGTCGGGTCCATCTCCGATGATTTCCAATTCCGCCCATTCGAGCGGCGCGAGCGCAGACAAAAGGAGCGAAACATTCTTTTGTGAGTCAGCAAGACGTCCCGCAAAAAGACATTTAAGGCGGGAATTAGGGGCTCTTGTGCGGAGTGCGTCACTTTGCGAATCGATCTCAACGCCGTTCGGAATCACCGGAATATTCAAATGCGGACAGCTATCATGAGCCAAGCGCGCAAGACCATGACTGTTGGCAATCACGACCCGGCTCTGCTCCCAGACATGCAGAATCATTTTGCATGTCATACAGTGATACCCTTTGAGCCTTACCGGATCAAACCCGGGAACATCTCCGCCCCTCAAAAAAGTCACAAAATGCACGCCAAACCGCTTCTTAATCCATAGCGGAGCCAACCCTCCGGGCACTGTCATGAAAGCCACACATAAATCAGGCTGTGTCTTCTTGATCCAACAACCCGCTTCCAAAAAGGATCGGACCATATAAACCAACATCTCAATGATCCGCCCGCGGGATTTCTCCTTTCTACCACACTTCAATCGGATAACCCGAATGCCATCAACGATCTCCTCAGCCAAAAGCCCGTCCCACCTAGTGGTTACCACCGTCACCTCGTGTCCAGCCGTAACCCACCGTCGGGAGAGCTGGAACAACGCCCTGCCTGCACCGCCCCCTATGGGAGGAAATTCATAGCAAAAAACCAAAAGGTTCACGTGGATACCTCAGATTCTGAGATTGATTCAAACTTATGGGGTTGGGGCTGTGTCAGACGACACCACCCATACCACAAGCCACCGCATCCATTCTGAACCAATCCTGTCAAAAACATAAGGAGGGCAATCACCAAACTCTGTTCGGCTGAAATACCATAATACGGAAGAAAAAACACAAAGGTACCCTCGCGAATACCGAGTCCCATGATAGTAATGGGAAACAAGTCTATCGTCATTGATCAGGTTTGCACCCATGCCGCCGCGACATAGGGTACATCCCACCCCAATGACTTAATCAAAGCAAAGCAAGTCAAGAAGCTCAAAAAGCATTCCAACCCCAGATAAACAAAAGATCCCAACAACTTGATTCCGCAAGACCGGTGATTACGCAACACTCTGATTAAATCGGCGACTCTTTTATTAAAAAACAACAGGCGTTCGTGAGACAAAGCAAATTGGTTCGCCTTTTCCATTAAAGCTAGCGCACCCGCTCCCCATAGCAACCATCCGATCATAAATGCACCCAGCGACAAACTAACCAACGGTATTATCCAACCCGTACCCAAGGCCCTCCAAAAAGCACCCCCTCCCAAACCGGCAGTCCCCAACACAACCAACACCACCAAGTAAATTAAAAGACGCTGAAATCGTTCCATTAAAACCGCAAATATCGCCTCACCACGGCGCTTTTCAGAACCCGCAAAGTATTTGAATCGCATCGCGCCTCCCACCACTACATGTATGGTCGAAAAAAAATTAGACCATGCCGTATAGCGAAGCACATCAAGATAGGGGATTCGAACGCGGACAGACCGGAGTATCAATCTAACACCCCCAACCGCGGTAAACGTTTTAACCAAAGTCAAAACAACTGCGACTGAGAACCACAATAGAGAAACGTCCGAAAATATCCGAGGCAATTCAAAAATATTAAGCTTCTGATAAATCACCCCAAAAGCTGTTCCCATGACTACTAATCGCGTCACAAAAGCAAGTCGAGTCCATATAGATTCGGACTTCATGGGATATCCGTAAATAGCATCAAGATTTGCCAGTCCCGACTGACAAAAATGCTCTGCAGATCGGCATCAAATGTTCGGTAATCATAGCGGCGACTTCTTGGGATCCATTATCGTTCAGATGAACGGTGTCATAAATATATCCTGAAGTCGGCGGCACAAGATTGGCCAGATCCACCAAAGGAACATCGTTAACTTTAGCCACTCGCCGAATTACATTGTTAAATTTCAAATAGTCTCTTCTAAAAGATTCATAACTGATTCCAAAATCACTTGCTAAACCGTTCATCTTTACGCGAACAATGGGGTCTGGGACTTCAGTAAATCGATTAGGCTGCGTCATCAAAACCACCCGAATCCCGCGTCCTCTGCATACATCCACAAAATTCTGAAGACTCTTTTCAAACTCTGAAGCAATTTCATCATCATCCCAATGAACCATCTTTCCTCTGATGGAATCGAATTCGTCTTGATTTCGATATTGATACTTAGTTGTTAGATTTTCAAAAAAAGGAAAAGCCAAAAAATAATCGCAAGTGTTTCGAAGCAACCGATAACGGACAAACATAAAGAATCCACGCCAAGAATAACTTGAGTCGGTTAGGATCAACGAGCGGCGAAAGTGGTCATTCCAATAGGAACCCAAGATCATTAGAGTCACTAGATCGTTAATGTTGTGATGCAAAACCACAATATCGGGATGCAAGGGAAGAATCTTGTTCACAAGCGCATTCAGCGAATGCATGGAATGATTCCCGGGGACACCCGCGTTAATACTGTTGATGCGCAAGCCCGTCTTCTCTTCCAGCAGACGGCCCACGAGATACGGATAACGGTTCTTCTCATCAACCCACTTGCAAAACGTGGTCGACCCACCCATGAAAACGATGGTTTGATCCGGCGACGGATAAATGATTGAGGGCTCCATAAAACCGTTGCCGTCAGTTCGATATTCAACAGAATCCTTGCCCAACCCGTCGCACTCCTTCCGGAAGCTCTCCGTCATGGGAAGAACCCGGTGTTCATTGACGGGACTCTCTCTAAGACGGATGTATCGGCTGACAATCGGACTTTTGGGAAATTTCTTTCCCAGAATCCACTCCATCCCCGCCACAAAGAGCGCGCACACCAGAAGCGAGACCAACAGCGACTTCAAGAAATTCATCATTTGATTCTCTTCCTCCTTGGCCCGGCGGAACCTTGCAACCAGTCCTTCATCGTAACATCATCGATACGATTCGGGCTCCACTGCGCAAATTCCGTTTTGTGAAAAGGTCCGAGCACTGTCTCCTTGAAGACCACACATGCCGAACGCGGAATCACCGTATGCCACGAATCGCTACGAAAGCGATAAAGAAACGGGCTGCCGCTACCATCTCCGCCAAGAGCCACGCGGCGAATCACCTTACCCGCGTCATCAAAAAACACGATAACCATCTTGCCGGAGATCACGTGGTAGGATTTACCGCGGCCCAACTGTCGATGCGGCCTCACGTAGGAATCCCGGCGAATCGCAATCACCATTTCCTGCAGGAATTCCCGGCGGTCACGATGCAAACAAATCCGCGCACGGCGAAGAGGCGCGGCCAGGGCATCGCGCTCGAGCTGAAGAATCCGTGAACGTGTCACCGCGATATCCTTCTGCATTCGAACTGCCGCACTCCCGCGAGGCAGCGATTCCCCACTCGCAGCACTCCGGCAATAATCTACAATCCCCCGGTCTACAGGCCGAAAACGAAATTTCGGAAACAAACGGCAAATTTTGCGGTTATCAAAGATGAGGTCCTTCTTTAGAACCCCTTTGGATTCCCGACGGACCATCTTTGCCTCAACACCCATCGCGGCAGAAAGTTTTTCCACCACCTGACGGATGGAAACGCTTCGTCCGGTCGCGACATTGAGGGTTCCGTTGTAAGGTTTTTTGACGAGACGCAGGATAATACCGACGAGGTCTTCCACGTTCACAAAATCACACTTCTCTCTGCCTCCCCCTTCGAGCGCCAACGCTTTGTGCCGTTTGAGCTGCCTGAAAAATTTGCCGACAAGGCTCCGATGCCCGTCATTGCGACCGTATACAATCACAGGCCGAAGAATGCACACCGGAAAATTCGAGAATGCGCGATCCTTTCGTAACAGCTCCTCGCACATGACCTTAGAGAAACCGTAGGGTTCCAGCGGACTCGACGGCGTCTCCTCGCGGATCGGAAGCGCTGCCGGAGGATTTCCGAACACCGAGGAAGAGCTCAAAAAAATCAGCGCACGAAGCCGGCGATTGGCCAGACAGTCCGCAAAGTGGCGCACCATCGTGATGTTGTCCCACATCGATTCTCGTGTGAAGCCGCGATCCGGCGTCACTGCCGAACAAAAAATCACGGTGGTCTTTACATCCATTCGACGCACCGTTCGTGAGACGTCCACAGGATCCAGAAGATTGCAATCGGAGGAACCAAGTGCTCTGACGTCGAACTCCCCGCTTTGTTTTAAAGCCGCGGTAAGATGCGAACCGATGAAACCGGTCGCTCCCAGAATCACGACCTTGTTCATGAGTACGCTCCTGTCTTGCCGGGTTTCATAAAACACAAACGCAACACATGCTCCGCCGCGCCCATCATTTTGCGGAACCAAGCGTAACGCATCCAGCTCCGTGAGACGGCAAAAGCCTTTGCGACGAACGGAAAACTGTACCATCGAATGACACGGCGATAGGTCGACGCCCATTTTTCGACATGAGACTGAGGAAAAAGATCGTGGAACTCCGCGGAGCGCATGAATGCCTCGGTCTTCAGGATAATCTCTTCACACCTGGCCGGATCGGTCATCACCGACTGGGACATCCCGCCCGGCTGAACCGTCCAAACCGCAGATGGCTCCGCCAAATACACCACACCGTACTTTAAACCGATGACCCTCCCCAAAAACCCGTCATACCAATGACCCAATTCGCCGAATCGCGCGATCCCCAAATGCCTGAGCACTTCCGTCCGGTAGATGGCCGTGCTGCCAAAAGCCCGGAACGGACTTTCCTGCTCAAGAAAATCCTCAAAGTAACGTTCCGGCGAAAAAAATCCCGACGTCTTCCAGCGGCCGACTTCGGAAGTCCCTAACGGTACCCCATCGACGCTTTGGACGTTGATCTTGCCGAAAATCATTCCGGCCTCCGGATGCGCCGAAGCCTGCGCCATCGCCCTCTCCAAAAAACCCTCCAGCACATAATCATCGGCCGCCGCCCCATAAAGATAATCCGTCCGGCATTCGGCCAAGACCGCTTCAAAATTGCGAATGGTACCCAGGCAGTTTTCGCGGCGAATCAACCGCATCCGCGGGTGCCGCTTAAGATAAGGTTCAATCACTTCGCAGCTGTTGTCCGTCGAGGCATCATCAACAACCACGATCTCGTCCGGCTGCCGGGACTGAGACAAAATCGCCTCCAGAGCGCGCCCCACGTAAGCGGCGTGATTCCGGTTGGGCAAAAAAACTGTCAACGTGGGTTTTTGGGGAGATGCAGCCATTCTTCAGGGTTTGTGCGCGTATTCCAGATTCTGATTCTCGATTTGGGGCCAGTGCTGCTGGACCCAGTCCGCAAGACCGTTCACGCCTTCCTCGAGCGTAATCCGGGGCTGCCATCCGAGTTCCCCGCGCGCGCGTGAAGAATCGATGACATAAGCGGCATCCTGGCCGAGCCTTTCTCCAACCACCCGGGTCGCAGCGCCAAAATCCACCTCCATCTTCCTGCAGATCATCGCAACCAGATCCTTCACGGCGATCCCGCCGTCGGGCGAAAAGTGATACATCCGGCCGGGCTTCCCGTGCTCCATGGCCGCAAGCTCTCCCCGCGAGACGTCGCGGATATGGATATACGACTTCACCGCAGTGCCGCCACCGTGAAGCTCGATCACCTTCTTCTTCTTTATATAGATCACAGAACGCGGAATGATCTTGTGAAGCTGCTGGTGGGCGCCGTACACATTGGTGGCGCGAATCATAATAAGAGGAAAGTTGAAATTTTTTACCAACGTCCAGAGGAACATATCCCCCGCCGCTTTGGAGGCGGCATAAGGTGTCGTCGGATTAAAAGGCGCGTCCTCCGTCACCCGCCCCGAACAAGTCCCGTATACTTCCGGCGACGAAATGTGAACATACCGCTTGAGATACGCGGCCTTCCGAAGATAATGACCGAGCTCGGCAACGCAGACGGCATTGGTGCGAAACCACTGGGCCGGGTCCTCCCAGCTGGGGGCAACTTCGCTCTGCGCGGCGAAATTCACGATAAATTCAGGCTTCTCTTCTTCCAGAAGGTCGAGAATCGCGCGCATCTGAAGATTGAGGTCCAGCTGAACAAACCGGAAGTGCGGATTCGCGTGACGTTTGTAGGGAAGGAAGACCTCGGATTTTTCGGGTGAGCGGCTGATTCCAATCACTTCGTTTTGGGAATCCTCAAGGAGGAGGTCAACAAAGTCACTTCCAGAAAACGAATTACTTCCTATAACGACAATTTTTCTGCTCATTGGACTCCGTGTCATGATGTTATCGCCGTCTTGCGAAGCGTTCATTCTCCCCCATTCCCGTGGATATTTCAATCTCGTCACGTTATGATACGGCTCATGCGAAGAGCTGAATGTCTTTTGTGCGGAAAAAAGCGTACCGCCCCGGTTCCCGGCTGGAACACATCAAGGGGCATCACCTCCGAAGGTAAGCCCTGGCCTACGGCCGGCGCATTGACCTTCTGCTCCGCTTGCGGCCTCACCCAAAAAAACACCGGCCTCCTGTGGCGCCGGCAAACGGCCCGCATTTACAAGACCTACGCACCCTACTACCAGTCCGGCGGCAAAGAACAGCGGGTCTTTGATACCGGAAGGGGCAGTCTCACCACACGCTCCGCGGCGCTCCTTGGCCGCCTCCGGCGACACCTCCCCGGCTCCGCTGCGGCCGAGGCCCTGGATATCGGGTGCGGCAACGGATCACTCCTCCGGAATCTCCGGCGAAGCTTTCCGTCCTGGAATCTTTACGGGGCAGACCGGACCCGGCGTTACGACCGTGAGCTCCGGACCCGTTGGGGTGTGCGCCGCGTGTATCATGGTGAAGCGGCAAACATCAACCGAACGTTTGACGCCGTCTTCATGCTGCATGTGCTCGAACACGCCCGCCGGCCCGTTGCCTTTCTCAATTCCGTCAAAAAATTAATCAAACCCGGAGGAATGCTCTTTATTCAAATCCCGGACCTCACGGCCAACCCGGTAGACTTGGTCATCTTCGACCATTGCACACACTGGACTCGAAGTCACATCACGGCACTCCTCGCCCAAAGTGGCTGGCACATCCGGGTCATCACCAACCGCTGGGTCCCCCGCGAAATCAGCATCATCGCCGCACCTGCGCCGACGAGCCAAGCCCGAGGCCGTGTCCCCGGTGCCGCGCGGCACTCGAAGCGGCTCCATCAACAAATCGCGTGGCTTGGCCGCCTCAAGGCTCAGGCGCAGGCCCTTTGCGGCAAAGGGCCCCTGGGAATATTCGGCACTTCCAACGCGGGCACTTGGCTTGCGACCGAGATCGGGCGGGGGGTGGAATTTTTTGTGGACGAGGACGCTGACCGGATCGGAAAGCGTCACTTAAGGAAGCTCATCGTAGGCCCGCACGATCTCAAGCGCGGCCAGAATGTCCTCATGGCCCTGCCCCCGCCGCTCGCCTCACGCATCGCCCGACGCCTCAAGGCAAGCGGTGTCAAAGCGCGGTTGATTCAGCCCCCGCCCGTCTGACAAGCAATCACGGGCCGGATCACTCGGCCCCGTCTCAGGTCCAAAATGGCGTCGTTGATCCGGTCCAAAGAGTAGGGCTCAGAAAGAAGCGAGGTCGGGTCAAAAGCCTTCTTCCGCTGACAACTCAGAAGATACGGAATGTCCTTATCCGGCCGCGCGTCGCCCCCGAACGATCCGGTCAGAGCCTTACCGAAGTGAAGCGGCAGCGTGTCGATGGAGGCCTTCTCCCTGTATCCGGGCACACCCACAAGAATGGTCCTGCCCTTCGGGCCGCACAACTCATACCCAAGTTCAATCACATCCCGCCGTCCGGTATTTTCGAACACGACGTCCAAAGTCCGACCCTTTAAATCGCGCTGAATCAAACGGTGGGTATTCTGAGTCCGGGAATGAATCACATGTGTGGCTCCGAGCTCTTTCGCCACGCGCAATTTACCCGCATAAAGATCGACCGCGATGATGGGCGACGCCCCGATCATCTTCGCGAACATGATCTCAGAAAGCCCCAGGGTACCGGCCCCGAGGACAAGGAGCGACTCCCCCCTCTTAAGACGCGCGTCGCGTGTGACCACACCCCACGCAGTCAAAAGCGCGCATCCATAGAGCGCAGCGGTGGTGAAGGGAACGTTTCGGGGAATCCGCGTCACCCGGTTCTCAGACACCACGCTCAACTCCTGAAAAGCCGTCACGCGCCCGGCGTTGACGCGCCTTCGCCCCCACCGATACACCGGAGTCGCGGCATCCCGGCCCGCGGAAGGCTTCCAGTGAAGGACGACATGATCGCCGGCTTTAACCTTCTTCACGCCGGGCCCGGTCTCAACCACCACCGCACCCGCCTCATGGCCCAGAAGGTGCGGCAGGAACCGGTCCGGTCCCTTCACGCCATCAATCTCGCCGATCTGGGAGCCGCAAACTCCGGCCGCTTCGATCCGCACAAGAACCTGATGGGCCTTCAAGGCGGGGACTTCGATGTCCGTGATGACGAGAGGCTTTTTTTGTTGAACGAGGATGGCGGCTTTGGTTTTCATATCACTCGAAGTAAATAAACTCATGATCCCCGGTGTAGCCGGCGTGATCAAACCACCAGCGCCATTCCTCGGGAGAACAGAACATCTCACAGGTTAACTGCCAGTAAAGAAGGTTCACCTTTTCTTCTTCCGTGCGGTAGCTTTCCACACAAATGAATTTGTTCTTCCTGCCGACACGCTCGATTTCTTTGAGCGCGGGGAAGAAGGCGTGGCACGGGAGATTGTGAAGCGCGTTGATGGAAACGACGAGATCGAAGCTCTTGTCCTCATAGGGAAGCTCGGACGCGGTGCCCACTTCCAGAAACGGCTTCATTTCCTCCTTCGCGTTCTCGACCGCGTAACGCGAAACATCCAGCCCCCGGACCTCGATACCCGGCAGAGCCTGCGCGAAGTCATAAAGAAGAAATGCCTTCCCGCAGCCCACATCCAGAACCCGGTCGCCCTTCTTGAGACCATAAGTCTCGATCATCGCCTCGGCCACCTTGCGCCAGCGCCCGTCGTACTTAAAGCCGCCGTAACCGACCTTACGGTCGCCGTCCCAGTAATCATAATCAAACTTCTTCGCGAGTTTGGCCGCCTCCGCCTTCGGGAATTCGTTGACCCGCGCCAGATAATCCCGGGTTGTTTTTTTGTGAACCAGCGTGACAAATTCCCGATAGGCCATGTCTTATTTCCTCCCCGCGTCCTTGATTCCCAAGTGCTCCCTGACCGCGGCGACCACGCCTTCGGCCGTAATTCCATAACGCGCCATGAGATCGGCCTGCGAACCGTACGTGTGCGGAAACACATCCGGAAACCCGATGCGCTTGAATCGCGCAGAGCGGTCCCATGCGGCCTCGGCCAGAACCTCCGCCGTCGCGGAGCCGAGCCCGCCGACAATCGTGTGCTCCTCCACCGCGACCACGGACCGGACCCCTTTGGCCGCGCGCACCAGCGCCTCCGCGTCAAAAGGCTTGAGCGTATGAAAATGCAGCACACCCGCGTCCGCGCCGTCTGCCGCGAGCATCTCCGCGGCTTTGAGCGCGATCTGTGTCGTGATGCCGGTGGAAACCAGAAGCGCGTCCTTGCCGTTCTTAAGATCAATCGCCTTGCCGATTTTGAATTCCTTCTCAGGGCGGCTCACCACCGCGTCCCCGCCCTTGGCCAGACGGATGTAAAGCGGGCCCGGCCAATCCACCGTTTGCGGCATGAGCCGCTTCATCTCCTCGGCATCCGACGGCGCGACGATCGTCATCCCGGGAATGGTTCTCAGGATCGCGATATCATCCATCGCTAGATGTGTCGGTCCGAGGGGCGCGTACACCACACCGCCGCCCGATCCCACAAGACGGATACGCGCCTCGTGAAGTCCCGCGTCCAGAAGAATCTGCTCAAAAGGGCGCCGCGTAATGAAGCTCGCGATCGTGTTCATATAAGGAATCTTGCCCGACATCGCCAGTCCCGCCATCATGCCCACGAGATGCGCCTCGGACACCCCTTCCAT
>JADGBA010000031.1:0-431 GCA_015231685.1 Candidatus Omnitrophota bacterium
TATTCAAGGACTGACACCTCCCCCTGACACCTCCCCACCTCCCCCTACTGATGATCCTCTATTGATTCTGACTCGGTGCTGTTCAGGATTTTTTTGGCTTGCGCTGTCGCCGTCTTTGAGCCGTGAGCAATGAGGACAAACTTGCCTGTTTTGATCGCTTTCTCATATTTCACGACGCTGTTCTTGGGAATGCCCAGGCTGAGTAAACCCCCTCCAAGCGCGCTCAGGCCTCCCACTACAACGGCGCCTTCAAGCCCTCCGACGATCCAGGCGGTCAACGGCCCTGCCACCAAAAGAGGCCCCAGGCCCGGAATCCAAAAAAACGCAGAACCAAACAGAAGTCCCCACACCCCGCCCCAAAAAGCACCTGTTTTTCCCCACGCCTTCATCCGGTCTCCGGTGTTGTAATAGCCAACCACGTGCTCATCGGT
>JADGBA010000031.1:530-11340 GCA_015231685.1 Candidatus Omnitrophota bacterium
CTACAACAGAATGAGTCTTTTTCATGGTGCCCCCCCTTTTTTTCTCCGATGCTTCTTTGCCGCCCGACGCGGCTTGCATGAGCGCCCTCGATTGAGATCGTCCCATAGAAGCATCTTATGCCCGGCGCCGACTGCAGATAATCAGGGTAATCCCTTGATGTTTGATAGGGGAATGGCTGGGCGGATACCTTCAGCAAATCAATAACGGCGGATGAGCCGCTCGAGATCGTTCCAGTACCTCACAAGGACAAACAGATAAACCGCAGCAAAAAGCGGTACTAGAATCGACCATGCAAACTTGGAAGCGCGTCCGAATCGTTCGCTCTGCCAAAGAAGCGGCAAAGCCGCGAAGCCGTTCGTCAAAAGCAAAAAAACCACATACCACCGCGCGTCCGTGGACAAAGCGCTCACGCCGGACCGGGCGATCTGATAATGCTCGATCATCGGAACCAGCGCGATCGAAAGGTACAAAAAAAACGCGATGAACTTCCCCAGAACCCAGGGGCTGAATATCCATACCGCGCAGATTCCCGCGAAGATGCAAAGAAACCCCACAGCCTTCTTCGTCCGCCCCAGATAAATCTGTGCCGCTCCAGGAATCAAAGACAAAAGAACAGCCGTAATGGGATTTTTCTTTTTTTTCTGATTCATACCTTCGCCTTGTCCGGTGCGGGTTCATCGGTTTCCAGGACAACCGGGAACAAAGCGTCCTGAGCGGCCGCTCCGATGTTCTTCAGAAGACTCCACTCGGTTTGAATGCGATTTTTCCATTCCTCCCACTCTTTTTCAATAAGGTTCCGGGGCGCTGCTTTTTTTCGGGCGTACACGGCCTCGTACAGCTTGAGGGCTTTTCGGCTCATCCGGTCCATGGAGACGTTTTCAGCGGACTTCCGGGCGCCGTCTTTCCATGACGATTTTTTGGGCGGATCCATGCGTTCAAATTCAACCACTTTTTCCGCGAGCACCTCCGGGCGATTGGAAGCGGCCAGCATCCCGTTGCGGCCCGATTCGACGATATCCCGCACTCCGGGCCCGTCCACCGCAATCACCGGAACCCCTCCCGCCATGGCCTCGGAAACCACCATCCCCTGCGTCTCAGAAACAGAAGCAAACACAAATGCATCCATGGCCTGATAAGCGTCGATCAAATCCCCTCCCCCCAAAGCCCCCAAAAAAACAACGCGGTCTTTAAGACGCACTCGTTCAAAATACGCCTCCATTCCCGCTTTGGACGAACCATCGCCGACCATCATAAACACGCTTCCCGGAATCCGCCGAAGCACACGGGCGGCAGCCTTCATGAGACAGCCCACGTTTTTTTCGGGCGCGATCCGGCTTGCGCTGCCGAAGACAAACGCCCCAGGAGAAATGCCGTGCCGGCCCCTGAACGTGCCCTGATCCGCTTTTTCAAAGAAAACGTCCTCCACTCCCGTGGGAATCACTTCAATCGGGGTCTTAACCCCGTCGCTCACAAGCAGATCCTTGACACTTTGGGAGGGCGCGATCACCTGATTCACCAGATTGGCGTATCCGGCCGACAGGCTTCGGACAAACTGCTTGGCCGCCTGATTATCCACCGGAAGATACTGGGTGTACTGGTCGTACAGAGTGTGATAGGTGAACACGAGCGGTATCTGCCCATGGCCGCACAACCGAAGCGCCATATCCCCGATCAAAAACGGGTGATGCGCGTGTACGATGTCCGGAACAAATTCATCCTCGAAGAGCCTCCGTAGTCGGCCCTCCACGGGCCAATTCACCGAAAAATCCGTGCCATTCACATTCCTCCACGAAGGCAGGCGGACCACGTCCTTCTCCGCGGCAGGCATTCCCGCAAATTCGGGCGCAACGATCACCGTCGGGTGCCCCATGAGCCTGTAGCGCGACGCGAAAGATTCCACGGAGCGCTCCAGGCCGCCCATCATCGGCTTGTACGTGTTGGTCATCATCACGATCTTCATTTTCCGCCTTCCACAATAAGCTCAACCCGCGAGTGCGCCGCCTTCAGGATGCGGGGCGGCTCCCCCTTCCACCGGCCTTTGATCCGAAGAACTGATTTCCCTCCGGAATCCGTCCGCAGATGAATGTGGACATCCCCGAACGACGTCGGCAGGGGCCCGAGGCGGGATTCGCTCCCGGGCTTGAGCCACTGCGGGAGAAGTCCCGCGCTCACCACGAGCGCCCCCCTGCTTTCATACACAAAAGCGTCACGCATCCAGATAATCCATTCGGCGCTGGCCCAGGCGTGCTGGCCGTCTCCCATGCACCCGCCGCCGGTAGTAGGATGCACCGCCTCGGGCCATTGACCCGTGGGCGAAGCCAGTCGCATCACGTCATTCACCAGAGGCCCATAACGCTCATCCCCCTGCCGCATCAGGTTCTGCGCGATATGAAGCGTCAGATAGATATTGATGCCGGAATGGCTCATTTGATGAAAAAATCCGTCGTTCACCATGCAGTTCCGGCAAAGATAGTCCAGCGTCTCTTTTAACCGCGGATCATCTCTTTCCCAAAGATCCAGCGGGTACCCCGGAATAATGGATCCCACCGAGGCGCTGTCCAGCCGCCGATAGGGAGACGACGGCATCGCCTCCGTGCCCAACCGCCGGGTGCTTAGCGCCAGACTCCGATCGAGGCATTGACGCAAATCCGCCCCGGCTGCGCGGCTCCGGCGGGCCGCTTCGGTCTCACCCAACAAATCGAGCAAAAATCCCCCGTCTTCGAGTCCCCTCACCGCCCAGAAATCATCCCAGTAGTAGTAATCGTTCGGCCCCAGGTGCTCCGCCGAAAACCCCGCCGGCAAAAGCCCCGCGTGCGGCGCTGATCCCTTCGGGTCCGTGCGCTTGGAGATAATCCAGCGCACCGCTTTACTCACGACCCTTCGCCACTCTTCATCCGGCACCCATCCGGCAAGATCATGCCACTTCCGCAAAAGCCACAACACCTGTCCGTTGGAATCCCATTCACCCTCCTGAGAACTAAAATAACCGCTGGCGTGCTGCTGCCGGGGAAAGCGCTCGATCGCCTTTTGGACCCTCTCCCGGCTGCCGTACAAAAGAAGTGCATAAAGCATAAAAACGGCGTCCCGGAACCAGAACCTTTTGTACGTAAAAGGCCCCGGATAAACCTCGCCCGGCGAATGAAGGATCACGGATTTGAGAGAAGCCTCAAACAGATATTCCGTCCCGGAATCACCGATATCGATTTTGGAGGTAACACGGGAAAGCTCCTCAGCCCACACCTCGCGGGACGTCGCTGTTGCTTCTTTGGGGATTGCGCTCTTCGCCGGAAGGCTTCTTACGCGCATCTCGCTCTTCAAGGGAATCGTGACCAAAACAGATCTTTCTCCGCCCTCCGCAATCGCGTACCCAAAAGCCGCCGTGGCCATCCCAACCGGACAGCTGACACTGTCACCTTCTTCGCTGCGCTCCCGCATCAAATCAATATTGACGTCGCCCCGCTTATAGTCCGACATCGCGATTCCCTCCGGCGCGGGATCAAGGCCCAGACCGTCCTTCTGATTGACCACCCACCCACACGGGTCCTGAGTCGAACGGATGTCATGGACAAAGCTCACGCCTTCCGGGTTGCAGGGGCGTATCACAACCGCCAAGCGGGAGCCTGCAACGGCCGAGGCGCTGATCCGAATCCGGCATTGGGGCCCTTCAGTGCCGGGCTCGACCCAGGCGGTTTGCACGTAACTGAATTCATCTTCCCGGTGAGAGGTTTTGACTCGAAGCGAAGGGCCGGACTCCATGATTTGGCAAACCGCTTCAGACTGAGACGGAACCCATATTCGGGCCGGGGTGCGGATCCACGCGTCCACGGACCAGCCGTCATAATGAGGCGTCACGAGGCCCCGGGGGTCGACAATCGGGTAGGCTGCCGAGTCCGGCAGCCCGATTGCCGTCCAGTTGCGGTGAGTGAGATTGATGTGGGTCAAAGAAAACGCCCGGGGCACAAACGACGGATCCCTGGGATCAAACTGTCGGTTGACCCAGTAAGGCCAGATCCAATCGAGGTTATGCTGGATCACCTGGGCATTCATAAACCCCCGGGCATGAAGGGACGCAGACAATCTCAAGAGTTCTGTAGGCGCGAGGACCTCGGACGGCTGCGAAAATCGCTGCACCTGTGACAGCAAATGCATCGGATCCAGAAAGCCGTTCTTCCGGGCCACCTGACGCACCATCCATTTCCATGGAAACCATCGATTCCACATAACCCCTCCCTTACGCAAACGTATCCACCCGCTCAAGACTATTGCAGCATAAACCGGCTCTCGCGGCCATCAGGCCGCCCCTTAAGCTCCCCTGATGTAATCTTCGTTGGCGCAGGCCGTTATTGTGCGGCCCGCTCAATCACCGCCCTCCCGGCACGCGGGATCGTGAGATCGCAGCACACCGGAAGGTGATCCGAAGCCCTTTTTTCCTGGGTGGTGGCAAAAACACGGTAATGCCGCACACCCACCCCAGGCCCCACGAACACATGATCGATGCGTGCCACAGGATAAGGGCTGGGCCATGTCCTGTCCCGTCGGCGGCGCTCGGGCGCTCGGGCGTCTTTGAGAACACTGTGGAAGAATTGAAAGGGAGCTGATCCCGGCAGATCATTCAGGTCGCCGCATAATACCACCGGACCTCGACCAAGTGCTGCCGCGATCCATCGGGGACCGCAGCATTCGTCGGCCTGCCGGCTTCTTTGGGCCGGCGAGAGGCTCAAGTGTGTGGTTAAAACCTGCCACTCCACGTTCCGCCATCGAACGGCGGCCCACAAAATGCCGCGCCGCTCCCTGTCCAGGATATCCCGAGGCGCCTCCGGAAGGGTCCCGCCGCGCACAAGCGTCATTGGATGAATGCTCAGAATCGCATTGCCGTACTCGCACCCCCTCCGGCCCCACAGGGGCAAAAAAAAGTGGCTCATGCCGAGACGGTCCGCGAGATGGCGCAAATCCTCACCTTGAGAATTCCCTTCACAAAGAAAGGCCTCCTGCAAACAAATCACATCCGGCTCGTGATGATACAGAATCTTCTCAATCCTCCTCAACGAAGGCTCATCCCCGATGCTCCGGAACCGATGTACGTTGTAGGTCAGCACTCTCAGGCATTCCGGGCTCCTGCGGACACCCGGCTCGGACGCGGCGCGCTTTGGCCGATCACGTGTTTTTAAAAAGAAAAGTGCGTGAGCGCGGATTTCTTTAAGCGTCATCCTCCGCCTTTTTTCAGGGCGGACATCCCGGGGCAAAAGAGCAAATCCCATGGTTTCTCCCGGACCGGGCCCGCCGTGTGTGCCGTGTTCTTTCTGGAATCCCACGGGCTTCACCCCCCAAACCCATCCCCCGATCAACAAATCCCCCTTATCGGGATGCTGAAGAAGCCGCATGAAGTCACGGCAAACCTCCTCCAGATAAGGATGCGACGCGCCAAACACTTCTTTTCGGTCCCGCGGCAGCACGAACTGCCCCCGGGCGGTCCACACTCTCGCTGCGTTGTCCAGAGACACGGCCACAAGAGGGATGCCCACTTTAACAATGAGCTCCTCGGCAATGGATTTAAGGTGTTGGGGGGATGCCCCGCCCTTGATATAGACAAATCCCAAAGGGCCGATGGCCGCTACGTCGCATTCTGCGGCCGGATGTCCCGTGACCGCAGAAACCACTTCACAAACGCTCTGGCTGACACTTCGGCCGTTTGTGTCCGCAAGAGAGACCACCTCCTCCTGTCCGTGATCGGAATACACCCAGAAGCCGTACTCCCGCACACCCGCACAGTGCGCGGCTTGCCACAACCGCCGGACGGCGTCGTCAATACCCCGGAGTGCCCAGAGCGCAAGCCGGGAATCCGGGCCCCGGTGGTGGGCCTGTTCATCGTACCCGAAGAAATTCACATGGACCACGCGGAGCCCCCGCTCGATATCCACCGAGGCCCGCCCCGCAACAAATTCCTTCAAGAAGGCGGAGGCCGCCACTCTCAGGAAGATAAATTTCAACTCTTCCAGCAGATTTTGGCCGCTCAAAACCCCCCGGAAGAAATCCATCACAGAAAGCGCCGTCTCAATCGCCACCGCCCACAAAATCCTTACGATCATACCCGCATTGAACACCACGGTCCAAAAAACATGCCAGGGCTTCCCGAGGACCCTCAGCGCGGACCACCCCATCGATGAAACACACCAATGGCTCTCGCGGGCGCCGCCCGTAAAGATATCGGTATAGGCGCTTCCCTCCTCGAGAAGGCCCCGGTGACGTTCCTTGAGTCGTGCCTCGATACAGGCGGCTGAATCCGGATCATTCATGACGAACATCCGCCCCGTGTGATGATCCCTAAAGCTGAAGGCCGGCACCGCCTGATCCACTCCATAAAAAATCGCCGCCTGCACCGCCGGCGTGCTCGACGGCAGCCCCGAATACATGCGGTTCAGAGAAAACCCCTCACTCGCGATGAGTTTTTTTAGAAACGGCATCCTGCCTTCGCGAAGGGCCCGCATCAGACGGTCGTGGCCGAGGCCGTCGATCTGGATCATCAGAAGTCCGGGGTTTGCCTCAACATCGCCTTGACTCTCCAGGCCCAGAATGGCCGCAAGCCATCGGGGGCGCCTGAAAGCTCTCGCCCAATGGCGGCGCTTGGGGCGAAGGCCGGCAGAAATCATGTCAACCGGCCCGCGGAGAAACCCCGCACGCCGTTCTTTTGTTTTAGGTTCTTCCGGGCTGATTCCCGCATCCTGAGTCGCCATGGTCCTCTTTTGCTTCGATGGGCTCATCCGTTTCCTTCACGCGCTTCGTGTAACGTACATAATCAAACTAACTCAAGCGCATCATAAATTCAATCGGGGGAAATACGAAAATATCGTCATTTCACCGATAAACGAATCAGGGGATTCCCCGATATCAAGCGGATGCGGGATCTGTACGCCAAACCGCCTGCAAGAAAAGCGGGGGTCACGTGTGAATATATGTAATCGATTACGCAAACGGAAGATCGTACGGATCCGGATCTACGGCGGGCCAAAGCAGCTATAATCCCTGCGCTCAGTGCGGCTACGCAAATTGCGTATGCACAAAACAGTGATATAAGGCGGCTCGCGTTGCGACCAATCAGGTGCGAACAATCTCCTGTGCATAGGCCTGCATCCAAAGTATCGTCCGGTTCAAGGAACCGAAGATCGCCTGCAGCCAGTCTACCGACCCATCCGCGAGAGCCGAACCCTGGAGTCCCGCCGGCACCCGTGCGGCCAACAGCGGTTCATCGCTGCCAGCCGCACTCCCTATAATCAGGCGGCCAGCCTGAAATAGCGGGTAACAACCACCAGAAGCACCGCTCCAGCCAGCGCTGCCAGAAACGCCACGAACAAATTGGCTGTAGTGATTCCTATAACACTGAACAGGAACCCGCCCGTTATGGCTCCGACCACACCCACCGCAATATCACCGACAATACCGAACCCCCGGCCCTTGACGATCATTCCCGCCAGCCAGCCGATGATTCCGCCCATCAACAGAACCCCCACCCAATACCCGAGATTGCTTTCCATTGTCCTGCCCTCCCATTAGTTCTCCTGCATCCCTTCGAGCGGTACTTTTCCGCACAATCTTTTTCCGCTCACAAGCCCATCCTAGGCCTTATGCTTTCATCACGCCATCAGGGCAATCACTCGATCTTCCGTCGGGAAAGATAACGCGCACCCCGCCTGCTGTTCCATTTCGCGGAAACCATAGTCAGCTTCTGCCTGTCGGCATCGGACCCGTAAGAAAAGTGCCCCGCCCGTTCCTCCTGGGTCCTGTCCGCGTAATAATAGCACCCGTCACAATTGGTGAATCCCGCCGGAATCTGCACCCCGCATACCCGGCACGACTGATAAACTGTCGTCATGACTCTCCTCCTTTAGCCGATCGTCCGAAGCCCCGGCCGGAACTTACTTTTGCAATACCTGACGCCTGGTTTCGTATTCAACATCACCCATGTTTCCATGGTCGAATTTGCTTTGAATATCATTCAGCGTTCCTCTTTCGACGAGGCTTAATCCCCGCCGCTCTCTGTTGGGGTCATACGCAAGACGATTGGTGATCCATGTGCTCACCTGCGACCCTTTTGGAGACACGGCATTGACCTCAGAGCCGGCTCCCATCTCCCCAGCCTGCACAACTCCCGACGACATCGCCCCGTCCTCCACCACGAGTGTCATCTGCGGCGCGGCTCCACGGTCCCCCGCCGCCAAAGACAAACCCGTGACCCCCAGAAGACCCAGCAGCACCCACACTGTTTTATTCTTCATAGCCCGCTCTCCTTTGGCCCGGCAAACATCGTATGCCAATAGCGGCATGCGCCTCTCCAGCCGGGCAATATTTGAAGCACCCCCATCATAGGCCCAATAAAAAGCTGCCCCAATCGGGTTAAGTACTCAATGATTTATAGGGAGGCTTTTCCGACAGGAGAAGCGAAGGAGATTGCGGATGACTCTAAGCGGCGACGGGCCGGCTTTGCGACCACTGAATCGCATGCTGAAGCAGTTCGGAGGAATCCTTCAAACCCAGCTTCAGCTTGATGTGCTCACGGTAGGTTTCCACGGTTTTGACGCTGCGGGAGAGCTTCTCGGCAATCTGCCGCGTCCCGAGGCCCTTTCCAATAAGCCCGAACACTTCCAGTTCGCGGTCGCTAAGGAAATCTGTGGGCGCCTTGACTTGAAGATTTTTCTCCCCAGTGACCCGCCGAAGAATCCTGGATGACATGGTATCGCTCAAATACACTTCGCCGGCAAGAACCCGCCGGATCGCTGCGAGAAACTGCTCCGTAGCCTGCTGCTTCATGACGTACCCCTTGGCGCCCGCGTGGAGCGAACGCTCGGCGTAATATGTCTCGTCATGCATGGAGAGCACCAGGATAATCACCTTGGGATAACGCTTCCTGATGTCTTTGATGAGCTCAAGACCGTTGTCATCCTTCAAAGAAATATCCACGAGCGCCAGGTCGGCGGTCTTAAGCTTCGTATCTGCCAGAGCCTCCTGAGCGGTGCCGGCCTCTCCGCACACCACCAAATCCGGCGTCAGGCCGATGAGCTGGGCAAGCCCCCGGCGCACGATCGGGTGATCATCGACGATATAAATTCCCACCTGCCGCCCCGCAGGCTGGGTTTTGGACTTCTTCCGGATTGGGATGTTTTTGATGATTTTTTTCATACAGCGCCTGTTTCTGCTTTGTGAAGATTTTTGCGGGGAAACTCGCAGGTGACAACGGTTCCGCCGCCCGCCGACTTGACGACATCGAGCCTCGCGCCGATCTTCTTTGACCGATAAAGCATGCTGCGCAGGCCAAGGCCCGCCTTCATCTCGGCGTCGGACGGAATCCCGATCCCGTCATCCTGGATGGTTAGCACGCCCCGCCTGCGCATCGTGCGCAGAGCGATCACCACATGAGCCGCCTTGCCATGCCGGATGCTGTTGGAAACCGCCTCCTGAGCGATCCGGTACAGATGAGCCGCCAGCGCCGGCTCGAACGGACACTTGAACCAGGTTACCTCGTCATGCATGAACACGCAGGAAATCTTGTAAAAGCGCTCGATCGCGGAGGCAAAGTTTTGAAGCGCCGGCAAAAGCCCCGCCGCCTCGATTTCCACGGGCGAAAGCCCCCTGGCCAGATCACGCGTATCATTGACAGATTTGTTGATCAAATCGGCAATCTCGGCGGCCTCCACCGCCGCATCCGGCTTCACATCAGTCAATTTCTGGGACAATGCCTTGGCGATGAACGCCACGCCCATCAACTGCTGGCACAGTCCATCGTGCAGGTCCTGCCCGATGCGCCTCTGCTCCGCTTCCGTCGCTTCCAGGATTGCCTTTTGAACCTCGGCATGTTTGCGATCGCTGATATCCCGGATGTTGCACTGAATGACCCGGCGGCCGTGCGCCTCATAGCTGTTCGACACAAATTCCACATCGATGCGCCTGCCGCTGCGTGTTTCCAGCGGAAGGTCTTCGTATCGGATATACCCCTCACGCTGAAGCTCCCGGAACGCTGCTTTGGATTTTTCTTCATCCCGAAACAGGCCTATCTCCCAGACTCGCTTCCTCAAAAACCACGCCCTCGACCACCCCAGCAGCCGCGTTAAAAACGGGTTCACATCCATGATCTGGCCCGTCGCCGAATCCAGAATCAGAATCCCGTCCTGCGCAGACTCAAAAAGCCTCCGATACCGCACCTCCGACTCTTTGAGATCCGCAGCACTGCACGTATGCCTTTTCTCGTTCAAACCTGCCCTAACGGGCCTGCGCCGTTTCATTGCACTCCTCGGGTTCAAAGACCCGCTCTTGACACCATTATCTTACACCTGATAGGCGGATATATCCCCCCATACCAAGCTAAGTGTAGTCTAGGCCGCAAGTGCCCTTTCGTCTATCAGGGAACCTACTGATACCTCTATAAGGATAAAACGACTTCCAATTATGCTTTTTGCCGTTTCGGGTCGAAAGTCCCGCCGAAACAACATATGCCGCCGTCAACAAACGATCATAACGGTTTTCGGACTCCCGCAGAACAGTCTTGACCTGACGCCGGACTTCACTGGCGGCAGAAAGCCTCGCCTGCGAGGCGGCGAGCTTGATTTTGGGACGACGGACCTGCACAGCGTATGCTGTTTGATTACTCATTTCGGAATACCTCAGGATTTGATTCAGCCTTGCTTATTTGGGATTGTCGGACAAATTTTCTCTCAGCGTCGAGCTCGAAGCATGAGCCAGGAACATCCGTTCGCTTCCATGTCCACCCGGATGTTTCTTGAGCGCTTGGCGTGTCACCACAAAAATATTCTTTCCCTCCAG
>JADGBA010000195.1:0-1690 GCA_015231685.1 Candidatus Omnitrophota bacterium
AGGTGCTTCCGCAGTGGGAGGGAGAAGGTATTCTTCTCGTGCGGTTGTCGGATTTGAAGGATTATTTACGCGCGAAGGACCGGATGATCGGAGAGATCGTTTCCAAATGAAGGTCTCGTCCGCATCGGATTTATTGACTCTCGGCATCGAAACCTCCTGTGACGAGACGGGGGTATGCGTCCTGAAAGGCCGTAAGGTGCTGGCCGAGGCGCTCGCATCAAGCGCCCCGCTGCATTCGCGTTACGGAGGGGTTGTTCCCGAGATGGCCTCGCGGGACCATCTCGAAAAAATTCTTGGTCTGTTGGACCGTGCGCTCACAAAAGCGCGTGTGCGTCCCGCGGAGCTCGATCTTGTGGCGGCAACGGGCGGACCGGGTCTTCTGGGGTCACTTCTCGTGGGCACTTCAGCCGCGAAGGCCCTCGCGCTGTCGTTGAACAAACCCCTCGTGTTTGTCGATCATGTGCTTGCCCACGCCTACACCGGGGCATGGCTTCTGGGCGAAGGGATTTTTCCCTTTGTGGCGCTGGTTGTTTCCGGAGGACACACAGTCCTTTTTCACTGGCGTACGCTCAACGATGTTCGCGTGATCGGCAGGACGACGGATGACGCGGCGGGTGAAGCCTTCGATAAAACCGCCAAGCTTCTGGGGCTGAATTATCCCGGGGGGCCCGAGATTGAGCGTCTGGCGCGCAAAGGAAATCCCGCGGCGTACCGGTTTCCGCGACCCCGGATGGATGAGGACAATTATGATTTCAGCTTCAGCGGTTTGAAGACATCCGTGTTTTACCGGGTGCGTGATCTTTCGGCGCACGGAACGCTGCCCCCGAGCGTTAAGCGGGATCTTGCAGCCTCGTTTCAGGAAGCCGCATGTGATGTTCTTTGTGCCAAGGCGATCGGTGCCGCCCGGCGGAAGGGGGTGCGCACCCTGGTGGTTGGGGGCGGCGTGAGCGTCAATCGACGTTTGCGCGATTTGCTTGTCGAGCGTTCCGGTGGACTGCGGGTCGTCTTTCCGACCAACGAACTCTGTGTAGACAACGCCGTGATGACTGCCGCTCTTGGGCAGGCGATGGTGCGATCCTCCCGCAGACGGTCTTCGCGGCGCCCGCTGGATTTCAAAGCCTATTCAGATTTCTTTAAAACTTTTTGTTGTCCATCGAGCGGTAAATCGTATAAAATATCACCCAGTAGTTAGTGACCCGCATGAGTCTTCTTGGCGCTTCTTGGTTGTGATCTTTCCCGGCGGTTCTTTGAATTAAGCGGAAAATTTTTTATGCATGAATACGACATGATTTTGAGGCTGGTGCTTGCGGCGGTTTTGGGCATGCTGATCGGTCTGGAACGGGAATGGCGCGGGCAGTCGGCAGGTCTGAGAACCCACACCCTGGTGGCCATTGGTTCCGCGCTTGTGATGGTCACCAACCTCTATCTGTTCGAAAAGTACGCCGGACGGGCCAATATGGACCCGACCCGCATGGCCGCTCAGGTGGTCAGCGGTATCGGCTTTTTGGGAGCCGGAACCATCATGCGCTACGGCGCCAATGTCCGGGGCCTGACGACGGCGGCCAGTATCTAGGCGGTGTCGGCTATCGGCCTCGCGGCCGGATGCGGTTTCTGGCAGGCGGCCCTCGCGGGGACAGTGCTGGTGCTTTTGTGGCTCACCATTTTTAAGTTTGTGGACGCTCATCTGCCT
>JADGBA010000195.1:1745-2180 GCA_015231685.1 Candidatus Omnitrophota bacterium
GGAGAAGCCATGTTCAACCGCAAGACCAAAGCAACCGAGGTCAGGGCCGAAGACCGGATTCTGGAAATTGATGCAAGTATGCGGGGCAGTCTGTCGTTTAAGGACCCCGTGAATCTCATGATCAACGGTAACTTCGAAGGCGAGCTCGATGCCGTCGGAACGCTCACGATAGGGGAGACGGCGATGGTGAAAGCCCGGATACGGGGTGAGCGCGTAATCCTTAAAGGGGAGATGATCGGGGACCTGACGGCAAGCCGGTCATTGGAAATTCATCGAAGCGGACGGCTTGTGGGCGATCTGGAAACCCCCAGCCTGTCGATGCATACCGGCGCGGTGCTTCAGGGCCAGCTCAGCATGCTTTCGGCCATCGAGCGATCGGGCCTCGAACGGCCCGAGGCGGATGTCTTGAATCCGGAGGAACTCGCGGCGTATCTC
>JADGBA010000196.1 GCA_015231685.1 Candidatus Omnitrophota bacterium
GCCAAGGACAAGCAGGGCCAGGCCGTGGGCGTGATCCTCTCAGGCGTCGGCTCCGACGGTTCGAGCGGAATGCGGGCCATCCGTTCCGCGGGAGGCGCCACCTTCGCGCAGGAACCGGCGTCGGCCCAGTATGACAGCATGCCGCGTTCCGCCATCGCCGCAAGGTGCGTGGACCATGTCCTCGGGCCGAAAGCCATCGCCGCCAAGCTCATGACGCTGAGCCGGCATTTGCAGCTTGGAGGCGCCGAGGGTGAGGGGGTGGACAAGCTTCTCGCGCTGGCCCAAACCGATTTGACGAAGATCTTCGTTCTGTTGCAGTACCACACCGGAGTAGATTTTTCTTATTACAAAAAGGCCACGATTGAACGCCGGATCCGGCGGCGCCTTGTGGTCACGCAGAAGCCCACCTTGAAGCGGTACCTCGGTTACCTTCGCTCGGCTCCCAAGGAAGTCGAGGCACTCTTTCAGGACATTCTGATCAACGTGACCGGGTTTTTCCGGGATCCGGCTTTGTTCAAGACGCTCCAGAAGGAGCTGTTTCCCGCGCTCTTCAAAGGCAGGGTGCCGGGTCAACCGGTGCGGGTATGGGTGCCGGCGTGTTCGACGGGTGAGGAAGCATATTCTCTGGCAATCGCGCTCTTCGAGGCTTCGGGTGGGCGCGGCCGGGCGTGTTCGATTCAGGTTTTTGGGACGGATGTGAACTCCGCCGTGATCGAAAAGGCGCGGCGGGGGTGGTATCCCCAAAGCATCAAGGCGGATGTGCCCGCTCGGATCCTCGGCCGTTACTTTGTCAGGGAAAAATCCGGCTACCGGATCGCACGCTTCATCCGTGACGTCTGTGTGTTCGCCGTGCACGATTTGACGCGCGATCCGCCGTTTTCGAAGCTCGATGTCGTGAGCTGCCGCAACGTGTTCATCTATGTGGATCCGGCGCTTCAGAAGAAGATCACGCCGCTTTTTCATTATGGCTTGAATCCCGGCGGAATTCTTGTCCTGGGTTCGGCCGAAACCGTCTGCCAGTGCGATGGCCTCTTTGCGCCGTTCAAGGCGAAGTTGAAAATTTTTGTCAAAAAAGAAGTGCCCGGTTCACGCATTGCACCCCTGCAAGCGGACCGAAATCGTCCTGCCACGCGGAAGACAGCATCCCCGAAGAGCCGGCTCGGCGCGGTCGGAGCCATTATCGATAAAAAGCTCATTCAGTTGGGTGAAGGCTCCGTGGGTGAAGGCGCGGAAGACAACCAGGCGAGAAACGAGCAGCTCCGCTCGGCCCTGGAAGAGATTCAGAGCGCCAACGAGGAGCTGCAGAGTTCCAACGAGGAGCTCGAAACCTCCAAGGAGGAATTGCAGGCCACGAACGAAGAGCTTATCACCCTGAATGACGAGCTCACCAACCGCAACACGGAACTCGCCGGCCTGAACAGCGATATCCTCAATCTCTTTAACAGCACGCGCATGCCGGTCATCATGGTCGGGCGGGACTTCTGCATACGCCGCTTCACGCCGGCGGCGCAAAAGGTGTGGAACATCATCCCGTCGGATGTCGGCCGGCGTTTGAGTGATTTGAGCCCCAATGTCCGCGTCAACGGTTTGGCCGCCATGCTGAAGGACGCGGTCGATCATCTCAAAATCACCGAAGCCGAAGTCCGGGACCGGCACCGCCGCTGGTATTCCCTGACAGTCAGCCCCTACAAGACGGTCGATCACAAGATCGACGGCGCGGTGATCGCTCTGGCTGACATCCATTCCGTGAAGACCGCCCAGGAACGCGACCGGGCCGCGGCGGAATACTTCAGGAATCTCGTCGAGGCGGTTCCCGAATCGCTGCTTGTGCTGGACAGGGGCCTGCGCGTCATTACGGCGAACCGGGGGTTTTATCGGTTTTTTAAGACCTCGCCCGGGTACACCGAAGGTTGTTTGATCCACATGCTGGGAAACGGCCAGTGGAATATCCCGGCCTTGAGGAAGCTCCTGAAGGAAGTGCTAACAAGGAACAAGTCGGTCGAGGGCGTCGAGATCACGCACGATTTTGAGAGTATCGGCACCAGGGTCATGCTCGTCAGCGCCAGGGCCGTCACCGAGAATCTTGCCGGAGAGCGGATGATCCTTGTGGGCATCAGGGACATCACCGCGCACAGGCAGGTTGCGGAGGCGCTCAAGGCCAGCGAA
>JADGBA010000032.1 GCA_015231685.1 Candidatus Omnitrophota bacterium
CTCATCTGCCGGAGGTGCCAGAAGGTGATTTCTTACGCGAAGTTTTTGTCCCAGGAAATCCGCCTCCTGAAGGAGCTCGAGAAGATGGTCGGGGCGGAGCATGACTTTGTGATCGAGGATCATCAGATCGCCTTCACCGGGATCTGCAAACAGTGCGCCTGAAAAAGGCGCCTGGAGGAGGTGCGAAATGTACGGATGGTGCTTATTGCCGAGAGTGGTGTTGCGCGGTATCCTGTTGCCGGCTGTCGTGATCGGAGCGGTGGTCGCGACGGTGGCGTATGTGGCTTCTCCCAAAGAGGCCAAATAGCACGCCAATGAAGAATTCGCAGGCGGGCATGGACGCCTCCGCTGATACGAGGCGGCCGTGGCCTGCAGGCGGATTCACGGTTCAGGGGTTCCGGGCAAAGGGTTTGAAGGAGAAGGGATGAAAGTCATCAGCCGTTGGATCGTGTCGCGCTGCATCCGGGATCATGCCTATGTGCGCGACGCGGAAGTGCGCTCCCGCTACGGATCGCTGGAAGGCGGCATGAGCATTGTGGTGAATCTGGCGCTCTTCGCGGTGAAGCTGGTTCTCGGGATTGCGGTGAACAGTGTCGCGCTTATGGCGGATGCGGTGCATACGCTTTCGGATTCGGCGACGAGCGTGGTGGTGATCGTCGGGTTCAGGATCGCCCAAAAGCCCTCTGACAAGGAGCACCCCTTCGGCCACGGGCGCATGGAGCCGATCGCAACCTTGATTGTTTCGATCCTCCTTTTTGTGGCGGGCGTGGAGCTTTTCAAATCCTCGGTTCAAAGTGTGCTGAAGCCCGAAGTGGCCACGGCTTCCTTCTGGGTAATCGGCATCGTGACGGCGACCATTCTGGTCAAGGAATTCATGGCGAGGTTCTCCTTCGACCTGGGGGAGATGATTGATTCGTCAACGTTGAAGGCGGATGCCCTGCATCATCGCACCGATGCGATCTCGACGGTCCTTGTGGTGGTGGCGCTTGTCGCTTCGAGATTCGGCATCGGCTGGCTCGACGGCGTCATGGGCGCGGGGGTTTCTTTGATTATCTTTTATTCGGCGTATGAAATCGCCAAGGACGCCATCGACCCGCTTCTTGGGCAGGCCCCGCCGCGGGGGATTATCCGCGAAATCGAAAAGCAGGTCAAAACCTATCCCGGCGCCCTTGGCGTTCATGACGTGATCTATCATCAGTACGGACAGATCCGCGTGATTTCCCTGCATCTGGAGGTGTCCGACAAGGAACCGGTGATGAAGCTGCATGAGCTCTCCGAAGCCATCGAGGATGACCTGGGCCGGATCATGGACGCCAAGGTGGTGGTGCACATCGATCCCATCAACCGCGACCATCCGCTCTACGCGCCTCTGGAGAAGGCCCTCCGCGAAATCATCGCCGGGAACAAGCGTGTGGCGGGGTTTCATGAGATGCGTATCGTCGGCACGGGTGCGGACAAAAGGTGCAGTGTGATTTTTGATATGACGCTCGAAGACAAGGTGGAAATGAAGGCGGCTGACGGGATCATCCGGGAAGTGACTGAAGAGATCAAAAGAAGGTTTCAGGGGATCAAGGTTGTGATCAAGGCGGAGCCCAAGTATGCGCTGAATCTTTCTCCCGCCAAGGACGAATCTCACGGAGAGGACAAAAGCCGATGATCTATGAAGACTACTTCAGTGAGGAAATCCAGCTTTCCCGTACCACGCCCTCGCTGGCCTCCGGCACGGGCGCCGGAGCCGTATCGGGTGCTGCCAATGGTGCGAGGTCCTTTAACACGGTGACGGTCGCTACGGTGAATCCTCTGATCGCGAGTATGTCCGTCGGGGTGGTGTGGGGAGGTATTGTGAGCCTCCTGAACGTCCGGCGCTACAAGAAAGGGCAGATCACGAAGCGCGACGCGGTGCTGGACTCTGCCGGTGAAACCGTGGGCATGAGCATCGCCTCGGGAGTCGGCTTGCTTTTAAGCAACGCTGTGCGGACGAGCTTCTTCGCGCTTTCTTCTACCTCCGCGGTGCCGTTCACGGTGGGTGTGGTCGTGACGCTGGGAGTGAAAGCGATGTGGAACTGCAGCACCAAGCGCCATCTCAAGTGCCCGGCTCCCGCGTCCCCCAAGAAAGCCGCCATTGCGGCCGCCTAGAGAGCCGGCTTGAAGCTGAACGATTACGAACGCACCAGTCTGTCCGAAATTTTCCTGTGGGAGAAATCGAAGCATACGGGGTTTCATAAGAAAATCCTCGAGGTCCTTTCGCGCCCCGCGGAGGAACTCATCCGCAAAATCGGCGAGGACCGCTTCGCGGAGTTCGAGAAGCACGTGGAGCGGGCCGTCCGGACCTTCATCAGCGCTTCCACGTTCACGGTGAATCCGCAGGTTATTATCCGCCGCGCCCGCCAAAACGGCGTGATGATCGAATCCATCGCCGACATTCCGTATTGCGATTTGAAGCTTCTGGACGAATGCAACCGCAAGCACATCAAGTTTCATGAGCGCGCGAGCGCGATTCAGGGGGGAGTGGCCGGTTTGGGCGGATTCCTCACGTCCATGGCGGACCTCGCGACGGTGCTGGTGTCGATGTTCCATATGGTGCAGGAAGTGGCGTATTGCTACGCGTATGACCCCAACAATCTTGTCGAAAAGCAGATCATCATTCACATCGTGACGGCCGGACTTGGCAATTCCCAGGTCAAGTTCAAGTCGCTCGCCGAGATCCGTAAGCTGGAGAAGGTAACCGGCCGTCGCCGGCAGGCCACGATCCACAAGACCCGGGTCCTGGGCGGAAAGGCCATCAACGAGGCCGTGGAGACGATCACGGTGTCTTTGATGGGGCGACTTCTCAAGCGCGCGGTGCCGATCCTCTCCGTTGCGGTGAGCGCGCACAACAACCACGAGATTATGGAACACGCTGGCAACACCGCGTTTATGGTCTACCGCCGTCGGTTTATCCAGAGGAAGCCCAAACTTCGCCATGCTTGTCCGGCCGGCGCCGGGAGGCACAAGGCCCGTTCCACGGGTTCAACACTTTCAACACCCCGCCGTTCCCGCAAACAAAGCGTTTGACTAATACCTTCAGCAGACTTAGCATATTCTCTTATTGAGAATGTGTTTTAATAAGCAATGCGTTGTTCCCGCGGCCCCGCCGCGGAACCTCCAACAACAAAGGATGGCAGGATGCTGATTCTCGACTCTTCTGTGGTGGACTGTTTTGTCTACACGTACAAAGACGGGCTTCTGGCGCGTCTGGCGCATGATCTGAAGCTGCAAATCAAGGATTTCAAGATCCAGGTATCCGAAGAGGAGGGCCCGGCGACGAAGTCGCATTGGGGTGTCCGTGTGAAGGCAGTGCTCCGCGCGGAGAGCATCCGGTCGCTCACGGCCATGAAGGACGGCGCGGAATCCCCCGAGACTCTGAAGAAGAAGGACCATGCGGATATCGAGAAGAACATCGCCGAGCATGTGCTGAAGCCGGCTAAGTTTCCGGAAATCGTGTTTGAATCCACCGAGGTTCTGGGCACGGTGGAAAAGCCGCAGACGAAGGGAAATCTCACACTTTGCGGCGTGACTCGTCCGGTGGTGCTCTCCGGCAAAAAGACCCCCACCGCTTATGTCGGGGCGCTGGTGATTCACCAGCCCGATTTCGGGATCAAGCCCTTTACAGCCCTCATGGGCGCGATGAAGATCAAGCCCGAGATCAAAATCGGGATCCGCGTGCATTTGGACAAGCTCGCGGGGATGTTTGGCGAGAGCGGTGAGATGCTGAAGAAGGCGCCGGCCGAAGTCCGTGAAGTGTTGGGCGGCCTGGGTACGGCCGGCAAGGCGGCTAAACCCAAAAAGGCCCGGCCCCGGACGTGAAGAAAAACAAATCCGCCGGAGACCCAGTCGGTATTTTCAGGGAATATTGCCGTTCCCGCCGGATGCGTTTCACGCCGGAGCGGCAGGTGATCATCGAGGAGGCCTATCGCCGTCATGGACACTTTGATGTCGACGCGCTCTTCGCGGTGATCCGCAAGAGGCGGCCGGAACTCAAGATCGCGCGCGCCTCGGTGTACCGTGCGATGCCGGTTCTGGCGGGCGCGGGACTCGTGCGTGAAGCTTTTTCTGATAATCACCGGACGCTGTATGAACATACGCTCGGCCACAATCATCATGATCATTTGAAGTGCGTGCGGTGCGGCCAGGTTGCGGAATTTTATGCTGATGAAATCGACCGGGCACAGTCGAAGCTGTGTGAGGCTCGAGGGTTTGAAATGCTCTGGCATGTGCATGTGATCAGCGGGTTTTGTTCCCGGTGCCGGTCCAAAAAGAAGGTTAAAACGAATTCATGAAATCCGCCCAACCCCAAAAGGTCTCCACGAAGATCTTCATCGTGGGTCTGCCCAATACAGGAAAGAGTCAGGTCTACAACAATCTCACCGGCGGGTACAATCTTGTGGGCAATTACCCCTTCACGACGGTGGAACCCATCCGGGGCCGCTGCCGGATTCGGAATCACGACTGTGAAGTGGTGGACACGCCGGGGCTCCACAGCCTTCTGGCTCATTCCGAAGACGAGGCCGAGGTGCGCCGGCTTATCTTTAGAGAAAAGCCCGATGTTATCGTCCAGTGCATTGACGCGAACCGCCTGAAGCAGTCGCTGGTTCTGACGGCGGATTTGATCGATCTGGGATTGCCGCTTGTGATTTCTCTGAATGCGGTGGACGAAACCACACGCCAAGGGATTTATATCGACTCAAAGGAGCTCTCGAGGATGCTCGGGGTGACTGTGGTTGAGTCAGTGGCCACTCAGGGCATCGGCTCCAGGGAGCTCGCGGAGGCGATTTTTAGGGCGGGAACGGGTAAGCCTCTCAAGTGTCAGCCGAGGGTGACCGGGGCGATCGAAGAGGTGACCGGAGGGATTCCCGACACAACGCCGTTCAGGCGTCTTATCGCGCGGCTTCTCATGCTGAAGGATCCCTATCTGTTTAACGACTTGCAGAAGGATTCCGACGGGTCCGCCTGGGTTTCTGGGGTGCAGGATTTGAGCGCCCAGGTGACCGGGCGATTCAACGGTGGATTTGCGTGGGATGTGAACCGCTCGCGGAGCGGCTGGATCGACGAGATGACCGGCAAGGTGGTCCGCCGTCATCAGGTGGCTCTGAAGGGATTGTCGCAAACGTTCGCCGACGCGACGCGTCACCCGCTCTTCGGCGTGTTCATTCTCATGGGCATTCTTCTTGGGATGTATTATCTGGTGGTCAACGTCGCCAACAACCTGGCCGGGTGGATGGACGCGGCTTTGTGGGTCCCGGTGCATGCGCGTCTTGATACGTGGATCGGACCTGGCATTGTGAACGAATTTTTGATCGGCGATTATGGGATTTTGTCTTTGGGTATCGCCAATGCATTTCTCACGGTATTGCCGATTCTTTCGGTGTTTTTTTTGGCGTTCAATGTGCTCGAAGATATCGGATATATCCCCAACCTGTGTGTATTGACGCGGCGTATTTTTGAGAAGGTGGGTTTGAGTGGAAGCGCGGTGATGCCGCTGGTGCTGGGCTTCGGGTGCAAGACCATGGCGACCTTGACCACCAAGAGCTTGCGTTCGCAACGGGAGCGCTACATCGCGATTTACCTTATTGCCTTCGCCATTCCGTGTGCCGCCCAGATGGGACTCAATATGAGTATTCTGGGTCACATCGGCGTGCAGGCATTCGCGATTGCGTTCGGGGTTCTCGCCGGAACCGAAATTGCCGCGGGGATGATCCTGAACCAGATTCTGGCCAAGGAAGCCTGCGTGGATTATATCCAGGAGCTTCCGCGGATGCGGATGCCGGATGCGGCCGCAATTCTAAAAAAGACCTATTTCAGGTTGAAGTCCTTTTTGGATGAGTCGGTGATGGTGTTTGTGTATGCGGCGGCAGGTCTTTTTGTGGCGGACAAAATCGGGCTCCTCGGGGGCCTGAAGGTTGTGGTCCAGCCGGTCATTGTTGGATTTTTGGGCTTGCCGCTGGAGATGGTGGACGCGCTCATTCTTTGCATGGCGCGTCATGAGGCCGCCGCGGCTCTGATTATCGATCTTGTCGGTTCCGGAAAGTTAAATAATATTCAATGCATCGTCGCTGTGACCCTGACGACGATGTTTGTACCATGCATGGCCAACATCGCCGCCATGATCAAGGAATTGGGTTTGAAGAGCGCTCTTCTGATGACTCTTTATATCAACATGAGCGCGTTTTTGATTGCAGGAACATTAAACTGGGTTCTGATCTGGGGACGGTTGTAGTGGGGGACAGTTCCCTTATTAATTTTAGGCAATTCTTTCGGTTGTTGGGGCGTCAATTTTGTTAAAAATTAATTAGGGAACTGTCCCCTATTAATAAGGAGGAAGACGATGGGACATCGCAAGGAGAAGGACGAGTATCTCGAGAATTTGTGGTACATGAGGGAGCATCAGACGGAGGTGCTGACCGAGCTTCAGGCCAAGATGAACGGGCAGTATGTTCAGGAGCGTATGGACGAGCTGGTTTCGGAGGGGCTGGTGGATCTGGACCTCGCGGGAGGGAAGGTGCGCCTGAGCGTTGAAGGCGAAAAGCATGCGCGACGGCTGGTGCGTGCGCATCGTCTGGCGGAGCGGCTCATTCACGATGCCTTCGGCGACAACTTTGAATCCGGCGCTTGCGAATTCGAGCACATCATGAATCTGGAAATCATCGACAGTATTTGCACGGTGCTCGGGCACCCCAAGGAATGTCCGCACGGGCTTCCGATTCCTCCGGGAGACTGCTGCACGCGTTCGGCGGAAATGGCGCACAGCGCGGTGATTCCCCTGACTAAGCTGAAGATCGGTGAAGAGGCGCGGATCGCTTATGTGAACTGTGCCAACGATGAACGTCTTCACAAAATCGACACGCTCCAGATCCGTCCGGGCTCGGTGATCAAGCTTCAGCAGACGTATCCGACGTATGTGGTCGAGTGCGAAGGCACGCACGTGGCCCTTGGTGAGGAGCTCGCTTCTTCCATCTCGGTGTGGCGGTCGTCGGATTCCTCTGTGGACGCTTCCGCGGCGTCGTCCGCAGGTGTTGGCTATGGGCGGCGACAGGGCAAGGGACGAGGCTGGGGGCATGGACTGAGACGTCGTCTGGGTCTTTGCCGGAAAGAAAACTAGAGGCGGGTCTCGCAGATGTCCAAGATCCGCGTGCTCTTTGTTTGCATCCATAATTCGGCGCGAAGCCAGATGGCAGAAGGGTTCTTAAGGCATCTCGCCGGAGACCGGTTCGAGGTTGCCAGTGCCGGTATCGAGCCCGGAGCATTGAATCCCGTTGTCGTCCAGGTGATGAAGGAACGCGGGATTGATATTTCACGTCATTGGGCAAAGGGCGTGGAAGCGCTGGTTGCGGCCGAAGGCGGGTTTGACTATGTGATCACCGTTTGCGATGAATCACAGGCGGCCCGATGCCCCGTGGTGCCGGGACCTGCCCGGCGCCTCCACTGGGGTTTTGACGACCCTTCCTCCTTCGAGGGCTCCCCCGAAGACCGCTTGGTTTTTACACGCCGTGTGCGCGACCGGATCGAAGAGTCTCTCAAGGAGTGGCTGGCGACTTTTTAATTTTCACGGCGTCGCCGGCATCGGAATTCGTCCTATAATGGGTTAGGAATTCCGGAGGGATTTTCATGAGAAAACTGGTTCGCAAAAGTTCCGCCAAGCTTGCCGCTGCGCCGGGTACCATCGTGTACGTCGGCTCACCCAAGTCGCACAAGGTGATGTTCAAGGTCCTTGATTTTGACGCCGAAAACGCCCGGGACTGCACCGCTTCGCCAATATGCTTTTCCTGATTGCAACAAGTCATCCAAACGCATATTTTGGGCTTGATCGCATTCCCCCCGATTCACGCAGAAAACATTTCTTTAAGCACGTCATCTATTAATTCCGGGGCTTTCAAATTCAAAAGCTCTTTTCTGTGTGTCTTGAGGTCATGGTAAGTCATATCCCGTATCTTTTCCGGCGAAAGGTTCAGCGCGGCTTCCGCCTTTCCTCTTTTGACTAATCCCACCCCATAATCACAATCCATGACACAGATAGCAAGGTCGTGCCGAAATGACCTTAAGTGGACGATCGTTTTCCATACATCACCTGTCCAAGCTCTACTTGAACCGCGCGGTACTTTTTCCATTGCTTCTTCAAAAGATGGTGCCGAAGTAGCCATGACCTCACTGGAGGGGTTGCAATCGTGCATCACCAGTATGCCCTCACCATGAAGGTATTTTAGGCAATGATTGACATCTCTTAGAGATTGCTCATAGCTGTGGGCCCCGTCGATGAGCGCTACGCCTATCTTCGATTTTTGTAACAAATCATCGTTGCGCTCAAAAAAATCATCACTTGTCATTTCAAAATAGCGAATGCCCGACAAACAAGCCAGTCGCTTCTTAACGGCATTCACGAATGAATTTTGTGACAATGCAATTGTAGGATCAACACCCCACTTCTGCTGAGCACGCACTGAGCGCATACTTACGCCATGCTCAACCCCTATCTCCAAATAGGTCCCGCCTGCTTTTTTCAGGCACTTATTGATGATGTCCTCTTTTTGCATAGCGACCCCCATTTTATCCGACGTGTGTTACATCCGTCATAACCCCATTCAGGCCGACCAAATATATTGAAGGCCTGTTCAACGCTCGTGCCGGCGCGCTTTGGCATATGGATAGACATCAAAGCTGCGAAACCCAATGGCTCTGCCGTTATGTTATCATAACAACTAGATTGTTTTGGCTATGATGCAGGATTAAATCAGATGTACGTTTCCGATGGAAACGGTTCTGAGAACAACCAATGAGAGATTACTTCAAGAAATTATTTGGTCATCTAATACTTTCGGAATCAAACACATTTTCAGATCATGACCCAAAGACATGCCCACGGAAATATGTCGTGACCACAGGTACGGGCAGATGCGGCACCACTACGAGTCGATATGCCCGGGCAGGCTTGGAACATGTTGTCAGAAAAGACAATGCCCCCTATAGCGTCAAGAATCCGGCGTTTTGTGAATGCGCCGAAGATGTTTTGTGCCGGACTGATATACAAATCGAACATGTTTTCATTCCTATGCGTTTTTTTGCGGGTGGTCGCGGAAAGCATGAGGCATGTCGAAGAATCAACGCCTGCAGAATGCAGGGTGGAACCCTGCGCCGGAGGATTTTGGCCGACCCGCGAGGGAGTGCATCAGGAAGAGGCGCTCTTGGACCGGTTTTGCAAGCTGCTTTTGGCGCCGTCAAAATTGGATTCGATTGCAAGACCGGATTTGGTCCATGATTTTGGGGAAAGCTGTCCTGAACAATGAAGCGGTTTATTGGGCGCCGCACATTGGAAGAGTGTGCTTATGGATCAGCCCTGGTTCGAGCAAATGAATAAGATGAAATCCGCCATAAAGAATGTGCTCACACCGTATCAGATTGTGAAACTTAAGGTTGCGATTTATCGGACTAAAACATTTTTTTCGCGCAGAATGATTTACACCCGGTGGTTAATCGTAAGGCATTCATTCAGGCGCTTGAATGCTCGAAGGGCGAAAAGCAGCGACCAGATGGTTTCGATCGTCGTTCCTACGTTAAGCCGTGATTCCCAGGCGGATCATTTGCATAAACTAAGACAACTGCTCTCCGTATATTTGCCCAGCCAAACCCACCAGAATTACGAGGTAATCGTGTGGTGCGACGGACCCAATCCAAAAGTTCAGGAAATGATCAGCATGTTGCAGGATAAACGGATAAGAGTGTTTGCTACCGATAGACTGATGGCGAAGTGGGGGCATCCTCAAACGCGAATGGGCATCGAAGCCGCGGCAGGAGGTTATTTTGTAAGAATGAACGATGATAATAAGCCTTACGCTCATTACCTGTCTTCGCTTTTGGGTGGTTTTGACCATGCAACCGGTGTGGTGTACGGGAGAGTCGTTTTCAAAGGCGATGCAAGGATGGCTCATGACACTTCTTTGGTGAGCTCCTTCGTTATTCCCGGGGACAAGGACGGGGCATTGCGAAGAAAAAATGTGGATTGCATGTGCTACATGACGAGGATGGATCTTGCCAAGAAATACGTGTCTTTTTTTGATGATGATTATGGAGCCGATTGGAATTTTCTGGAAGCCATGCTGAGAGGCAATGAAAAAATTAAATTTATTGACGAAATTATTGGGGACAAGTTCTAAACAAGAAAAAGACCGATGGGGGCCTTGTTTGAAGGACCAAATTTTATGAGTGCGATTCGAAGTCTATACAGATTCCTGAGGCGATTGGCACGAAGTTTGTTGAGAGTTTGGAGAATCCTTTCTACCTCATACGCCCATGAGCGTATTGTTGACCAATCAAATAAGTCGCACGGGCAACTCCCCAAAGTTGTGACTTTGATGAGTTTTTATAATCATTGGGATTATGCGGAAAAAGCAATCAATTCATATTACAGGAGTCTCGACGGCAAGTACGATTATCATCTGATAGTGCTGGATGATTGTTCTCCCGATGTTGAGCCGCAAACCATTGCAAAAGGGATGTCTAAATTTGATTCGTACATGTACATAAGGTTCAAGAAGAATCGGGGTTTGACCCGGTCATGGAATTATGGTTTGGATGAAGCGATTCACCGGCTTCGTGCGGATTATGTGGTGATTGCCAATGATGACATCATTATACCCAATGGTGCCATCGGCCGATTGATTGATGGTCTCCGCATGCAGGGTTCCGATTCGATCATCGGACCTCTGTCCAACGGACCCGGAGATCATGCCGAGACTCAGGATATCCGTAATTATCTTCCGGATTATGCGCCCAGTGACAAAGCTCAGGATATCGAGCAAATATCACAGCGAGTTTCTCCCAACGCGGTAGTGAAAGTGGAGTCCGTCAATGGATTTTTTTGGGCGGGCCGATCCAAAGTTTTTTTGAGAAATACATTCAGGCATTTTATTCCCCGTAGGTTTTATTTTGATCCCGTAAACGTTAACTATGAAAATGAGATAGAATTTCAGAGACGCCTCAGAAAGTTGCGTCCCCGCGTCAAGCTAATGGTTGCTGCGAATGTGTTTATTTTTCATTACAAGGATGTCTCCCAAGAAAGTTTAGAACGTGGCCGCATTCCGGATGAATGGGTTTTTCGTTCGAAGCCTCTTTGATGACGCATTTTGGAGCGAAGCGCCGTCAGAAGCCGATTTTTACTGATTGTGAACCTATCCTTAAAGTGAT
>JADGBA010000033.1 GCA_015231685.1 Candidatus Omnitrophota bacterium
CGGTCACAAAGGTGCCGGCGTAGATGCTTCCCGCGGGCCCTTTGGCAATACCTCCTGCGGCTCCCTCGGATCTGGGCAGTGTGGCTATCCAATTAAAAACGATGTCCTTCGCCAGTGCCGGGTTCCCGGAGAGAAGGCTGGAAAGCGCCACCCACGTGTTGGGCCCAAGTGTACGGTTGGATTCGATGCTCGGCCCGAACCGGGGTTCGCGCGCGTTATAAAAATTCTTAAGGCCCAGGGGCTTTCCGTCCGGACCCCGCTGAGAATTCCAGAGTTTCTGATAAGCCGCAAGCGTCATGTCGCCGGAGGCGGTGTTCCCCTCAAGATAAAAAGCAATGGTCGCCACGCCGCCGTCATAAGTCGAGGCCTGATCGTTGAGATGCGTGTCCCCCGTCAGGTTGTCATGAAGCGGATAGCTCTCGAGAAGCCCCGAGGCATAACGGGATTGATTGGCCACGAGCCATTCCCCGAACGACGTTTGGGAAACCGGCAGTGCGCTTGTCACAAAGTTGAGAATATCCGCGACCGGCACGGTCACGATCTGACGGTGCAGCGTCTGGGTCCCCTGCCCGTCCGGGGTAAAGCGCAGAATCTCGAATCGCAGAAGGGCGTTCTCGCGGGCGGCTTCGGGCATGAAATTCGGATCATTGATCACCTTGAGGACATTGCCGATATTGGCGTCGATCACAACGACACTGGAGTTGCCGGGATTCGTGACTTTTGCCACATCCTCGACAGGAACCACATCCGAAATCTTTCCGATCGAGCTATCCGTCGTCGTCATGATGAGGTCCGTGGCCACCACCTTCGCGGGGGCGCTTTTGACGGAACTGACGAGCTTTATCTTCACCTCAACCGGAAAAGGCGTTCCGTCAGGCTGCTGCCGCATCGGAATATCCCCAAAATGCAGCAAAAACTGATCCACACCCTCGTTGTTGAGATTCTGAAGATCCTGGAGATTCACATCGATGCTGTCCACGAGCGGATCCGGACTGCCCTTGAGCGTGACCGTGAACTGCACATAAATCTCGTCGCGAAGATCATCCATGTCAATCGAGGGGTCGTTCACTTTGGCTTGAGTGAGAATATCATTGAGCTGTTGTCCGATCGCGGTGTCGACCGAAATGTCCAGGGAATCGGAGGTGTCGTTGTGGTGCACGGTCACGGCGTCAGACGCAAACACGTCCGCGCCCGGAAGTACCGTGCGGGTATGCGTCACGGTGAACGTTCCCAGAGAAATCGGATTGATCGTTCCGTCAGCAGGATTCACCGAGGCTGTGATATTCATCGCCCCCTTGTCCTTGAGGTTTGAGAGATTGAGAACCACATCCAGCTCTCCGTCACCGGCAAGCGCGACCAGAGGCTGCGAAAAAAGCACCGTACCGTCTTCAGCCTGGATCGACAACACACCCGCGGGGCTTAACGGCAACACCTCATCCCGGATCCATTCACGATCGATTTGCAAGAACGCGAATTCCGACTGGTCCTTCTTGGCGAAGAGAAGTTTGCCTGAGGCGCGTCCGTCTTCGAGCGTCGTGGCCGCCTGGTTCACGAACGACTGAGGAGCAAACCACCGGGTCTGGCTTTGCAGTGACGAGAGACTGACAACCGCCTGTGTCGGGTCTTCGCTCGCATAATAAGCGGACGGGGCTTCCACTAGCTGGTCCGGCGGAAGAAGGTCTGCTGAAAATGCCGCCAGCCCGCCGGCATCAAGAGCCAGTCGTGGTTCCATCTCCTCGATCCCCCTCAAGCGCACCTCATTGTTCGCCGGACGAACATAAACGGGTATGGTGATTCCGAGGTTGTCCGTCCACCATCTGAGCGCGCCCAGCACCTTGTCCTGCCAGGTTTTGGGCGTCGGTTCGCGCTTCACAACCGGTTCGGGAACAAAGCGGCTCTTCGCGGCGAAGGTGGTGATCCTTCCGTCCGTTCCGATGGACGTGATCTGCGCCTGTTCAACCCCCTTTAATCCGCGTGAGCGGTCAAGGAAGAACGAAGCGGACGCGCCAACTTCCCCGGCAACATCGTAGTGCTCATTCATCGACGCGGGAAGCGGGCCGATCATTCCTTCAAACATGATTTCGGTTACGACACCGGCGGCAGACCAGACATCCGCCTCTTCGGTGGCCTTAAATTCTGTTATCAGTTTGCCGCTTCGGGGATCATTGAAGGCAGTCTTGACCCGGATTTCGCGTCTCCTGCCCTGAGGATTGGTGTACGTTCCGACCACGCGTTCGGTTTCACCATAGTCGCCGTCACGGGTGACTTTACCGGCCGCGTCGAGAACGATGCTGAGTCCCAACCGCGTGGGATGAAAACCAAACCAGCCATTGGAAAGCACCTCATACGCCGCGTCCGGGTTCATCGTGTACTGCCCGATCCGCACGTTATTCGGAGAAAAGTTCTGAACCTGCGCCCCGACGCCGTCGAGAAGGGGTTTGAGCTTGGTGGACTCGCCTTCGGCTTCGGCGCTTCGCCGATCCACCGCAAACTCGACGTTGCCGATCAGAAAAAGCTGCGTTCCTTCGCTGCGGACAATCCTCGCGTTGGTACGGGTCCGGTGCAATGCCCCCGGCTCCCTCTGTGCCCCGGCTATTGCGGCGGCTTCGTCCCGTGTCACCGCTTCGGACATGGCCCGAGTATCCGCGATAATGGCCGAGTTGTGGTTGTCGTCGATGCTCGAAAGGCTCAGGATCAGCTCACCCCTGGCAACATACACGCCGCGGACATGGGCTTTGAAGCCCTCGCCTTCATATACCGGAAGATCTTCCCCTTCCGCGGCTTTATAGAGAATGCTCCGGCCCAAATCGTCCTTGGGCGCGTTCGGGTCGGCGAGATAAGTCCTCCGTCCGTCGAGGCCCGTGATGTAGGCCGCGCGGGCGACGGTACGATCTTCGAAGGCAATGGTTTCTGTGCCGGGCATGAGGACCGGCAGTGTCGGAAGAGCCGTGACAGGGGTTTGGGAAATCCCGGCGCCGCTGGGCGTCACTCGTGATCCCGCAAGCGCCAGGGCAGCTTCGGGAATCGTCAGGACAACCCCGCGGTAGCCTTCTCCTCTTTTGCGTATGAGCATGGAACGCATCGCGATCTGCGCGCCTTCCGGAGAGAGAGAAACTTCTCCGGAGATGTCGTTCATGAAGCTCGCGGTGGCCACCGTGTTGGCTGTCGTGGCGGTCGAATCCTTCGCAAGAAGACGCTTCCGGGATTCCAGGGTCTCGGAGATTTCCTTGGTGGCGGAGGCCAGGTGCCGGTCGAGTTCGTCCTTTTGGTCTCCGTCCAGATTCCGGCCGCGGCGGATGCCTTTCTTTCTCAAATACTTGTCGAATGTGCTTTCCCACAGCGCGTTCCACTCGCCGGAGAAGATCGTGCTTGAAGACTTTCCGTCCCATTCCTCCATGAAGGCGGCTTTGGCCTCCTCGACAATGACGCGCAAATCCGTGTCGTTCTCTCCCGGGGCCGATGGGGTGACATCAAGAGGCGCGGGCCGTGAAAGGGGTGCCCTGATTCCGGATGCGCTGCCGGATGAGTTCATCTCATAAAGCTCGTATTCGTGAAGCGCCTCGTCCAAAGAAATCCGCTCAGAACGCACCCGCGGCGGGCCTTTGGGATCAAACGTGACCTCGAAGCGAAGTCCGCCGTCGGCCAGCGAACGCATCTGATTCATGACCTCGGGGTCATCCAGATTCAGCTTGAGCGTGTAGCCCTCCTTATTAAGTAAGGCGGCGTGCTCTTTGGCGTACTGCCGGCGGGCGTCCTCGAGCCTCGTCCCCTGCCGCATGGCCGCGGCGATTGTGAGGGCGATGGTTTCCATCTGAGCCTCACGGCGGTACCGGGCGTCCAGAAAAGATCCCTTCTGCGTGATCACGGTCAGATAGGGGCGCTCCCCGTCCTTCTCCTCGTACTTGGGCAAAAACACGATGTGGCTCACGCGTTTCTGGCGCATGAGTTCCGAGAGTCCTTCGGTGTGGAATCCGCCCGTCACGAGCGCGGCGACGCGGGTCTTCTTCTCGCGCATGCGCTTGAGGAGATTTCCCAGAAGAGCGTCGTTTCTTTTCTTGACCGCTTCGTAGAAGGCGTCGGCCGTGGGCATCACCTCGCCCAGAAGCTCGAGATTCGCGTCGTCCTTTGAAGAGATGCCGTGCCGAGAGCGCACTCCATCCAGGTATTCCCGCATGCTCTTGACCGAAAACGCTATTGCGTTTTCGCGATAGAAGCGCTCATCGGCACTGGACATCTTGGCTTCAAGAAACTTGGAGAGAATTCCCACCACGCGGCCGAAAGCGTCAAGCTCGCGTTCTTCGTCGCTCCTCAGAAGCGCGTCGCGCACGGCGTCTTCGACTTCGCCGATCTCCGCGAAGATTTCGATCATGTCGATGGATTCGTACAGAAGCGCGTATTCGGCGTAGAGGATGAAGTCGTTGAAGGCGCCGGGCGCGATCTTCTTGGACGCGGCCAGCGTCACGAGGTGCGAGAAGAAGATGCCGGGAGTGATCTTCCCGACCTTGAAATCGAGCGCTTCGCGCGTGAGCGCTTCGGCTTCTTCGTCGGTGATGCGGGTTTTGAGCTCTTCGATGAGCGCCGCCCACTGGGCGTCGGCACGGCCGAAGTTGATTTCCTCCTCGAGATCCGCCGCCTTGGCGAGCTTGCCGAGATTCTCGAGGTGCCGGTAATTGACCGCTTTCTCGTGAATCACGCCTTCGAGGTATTTCCAGTATTCCGTGAATTTGAGGTCGCCCGCTTCGAAGGCCAGGCGGTTGTCGTTGAAGGTGAGAAGTCCGTCCGAGAAGAGCTTGCGCTCCAGCGTGCGGACGATCCTCGAGAGGCCTTCGAGTTCGGCGCGGATCTCGGGCTGCCGGGCCAACAGCGTCTGGTATTCGCGGATGTTTTCTCCGTAGAGTTCGGGGTCTTCCAGACCGTAGAGTTCCACGTCGGCGCCGGAGAGGACCTTGTAGAATTCAGCGGCGTTGATCTTGGTTTCGGCGAGAAGGGATTCGGCGACTTGGCCTCTCACCTCTTTGGACGGGAACGACTCGATGAGGGCGGTGTTGATTTTGCCGGCGGAGCCTTCAACACCGATCAGGCTCATGTCATACTGGCCGACGAGCTCTTCGAAGATCTTGCAGATGGACTTCTGGGCGTCGATGGACGAGTGGGCGTCCTGGATGTTGATGATGGTCTCGCCGGAGTCGGACTTATACATCGCGCGCTTCATCGCGACATCGTAGGGCATGTCGATCTGGTCGAGTTCCCCGTGGGTCTGTGTGGCGATCTTGGCCTGGGCGGGTTTCGCCCACGAGGAAATGCCCCCTTGCGCAAAAACGACGTCCTGCCAGATAAAGCAGACCGTCGTCAGCAAGGCTACGGTTTTAATCAGATTCTTTATGATTGGACGTTCAAATGTAACCATAAATTTTTAGTCTGATGTGACCTCAAATTTAACTTATTGGAATTTTGTAATAACTCCGCCAAAGAAAAACGTCATAAATATGCACCCAAACCAATACAGCCAGACCGCCTTAACCTCCTTATATAAGGAAGGCGTGCTTACAGCACGTCGACAAAAGCAAATATGCGGAACTCTTTTGATATTTTGAATCATGTGTTTTTTAGCCGATCCCAGTCATAATCATGTTTATACTCTTGAGTCTACCCGATAAGGTTTCTAATATCAATGTATATGAAAAGATTTTAATATATATAGATCGAACTATCTTTAACCATTTAAGCTGTGAATTATTACCCATTAATACGTTAGTAATTTATATATTCTGATTAATTGCGCTGATGGGTTAAATCTTAAATCAAAAAAAGCCTTTTCCAGAACACAAACCGACCTGCGGTCAAAAACAATCGTTTGAACCCGAAGCCGGGCATAACATCCTGGGACGTTACAACGGCAGGACAGTACGATGCGCGGGAATTCCGAAGGCGGAATATTCCAACCCCCGCCTAAACTGCTGTCTCGACCGCAAAAATCATGCTTCGTATCATCTGGACCATGTTCCCGATGTCCATCCGGTAAATCGGCTTGAAGGATTCGCCGAAGGTGTAGAGAGTCTGTCCGAGCACCTTTTGGTGCAGCTCTGCCTTGGTGCTGACCGGAGTGCTCTGCCGCTCCCGGATTGCCTCAAAAACATCGTCATGCAAATCCTCAGAAAGCGTTTCCTCGATCAGCTGCCGGCCGCCCCGGGTCACATCATGCAGGTAGGCCGCCGCCAGACCGATGTTCCTGTACAAATCCAAAACCGTTCGGCCGTCGCTGCGCTGAACCGCAAAATTGGCGGCGCCCGGTTCCAGTTGACTCAAATCGGGCGCCTCTGAACGGTCGAGCACCAAAAAATTAACCTTGAGGCCGCCTTCCTGCGCAGCCTCCCCGGCAGACACAAACACAAACGGAAGACCCAAAAGATCTTGAAGCTCTTTTTGGACCGACGGACTCTTTACCGACGCGAGCCTCTCCCTGTCAGCGGCCGTCACCACAAACCGATGATTGCGGCCCCACTGTGAAGCCTTCACCCGCTTAAGAACCACCGCGCGAAGCCGCAGACTCAAGGCCAGAGCTTCTTCGTCCGAGGTATCCAGATCCGCGAGAGGAATCTTTGCGCTGATATTCAACGGCGCCCGGTTCTGATGCAGGCGATCGATAGCCGTGAGCGATTTTTGGACCTCCAGACGGCTCCGAAGCACATGATCCACGCCGGGTTCATTGATCGCCGTTTGGGTTTGATTTCTCCGCAGACGGCGGAGAACTTCACGCGGATTCATGCGTGCAATCTCCGTGGCGCCGATGTTGAGGAGCTGTTCCTCCCCTTGCCGCCTCAGACTGACAACGGACAAATATTGAGGATCCGCCGACCACAGAACCGGCATCTGACCTTCTGACAACCTCAGACCGTTGGCTCCGACCATAAATTGAACCAACTGTCCGGTTTGTCCGGGATCCGGAAGATAGTTATCCGAAGCCGGTGAATCCAAAGCCAAAGACAGGGACATGCGCGAACCGGCAAAATTGGTTTCAAAAAGAGCATCTTCCAGAAACTTCTTCAGATTCGGTGAGGAAATATCCCAAGAAATCATGCTGGGCACAACCGATGGAGGCGCTGAAGATCCCGGGGCTTGAATGATTTGAAAATCCCCCAAAGTCACCCGTCCTGCCTCCTCAGGTTCTTTGGCCGGCAAATCCGGAGTGTTTAGAATAACTCTGTATGTGACTTGAACTTTTTCCGTATGCCGGCTATCGAGCTGAAGCAAAACCATGCGCTCCGCCCCGCCGTCATCCTTCCACAAGTCTTCAAGCTGGACCGACTCGGCCAAAGCACTGATCTCAACCGTATCTTCGGAGGAACTCATCAACCATTCGTCTGCATCAAGAAAATGCCCCAAACGCGCTCCTTTGTTGGACGCGTCATAATCATCAATACTCCGCTGGAGCAACTCAACCGCTTCCCGGTCAATCGATAAGGCCATGTTCCAGTTATGATCGTTATACAACATCTTTCGAATACTCAGACGAACTTCCGAATCAGTCTGGACATAAGGAATCAAAGCTCTGAGGGCCGCATGCTCGATGTGGTTAAAGTCAAAAGGCTCAAGCTCATTCAGCACTTCGAACAGCATTCTTCTCCAGGCTGAAGATTTGGAGGTTAATTTGTTCAAAAACTGCTCAAGGAGTCCGTGCAGCTCAGGATCATCAAATTGTGAGTTGTTCCCGATCCTGTGAAGGAGCGCCCTCAGTTCATACTTGATGAGTTCTTCGTGGTCCTCCGCGAGGTACAAAATCGACTGCATTTCCAGCTGAATCCCATACAGTCGGACTTCTCTTTGATTAATACTGAAGGCTTTGAGGGTATCGCTCAACTTGGCAGAGCGCGTATTCGGCGATGTGCCAGCTGAAGAATTATTAATCGGCTCTGCCGCAGCACGTGTGTTTTCCGGTTCTTGCACAGAAGCTTCTGCATCGGGCTCATCTCCGGTATCTTTTAGCAGTTCTTCCAAGAGTTCCGTAAAAAATTGCTTCAAAAGGGCGGCCCGTTCTCCGTCTTCATCACGAATGCGCGCGTCACCACCCTCCAAAAGTTTCAGAGCCCCACGAACGGGGTCGAGCGCATCCTCACCCATGGATTTCAACATCATCCGAAGAGTGTGATTGCGATGAGCCCCTTCGTCAGAGTTCGTTTTCAAAATAAAGGCGGTAAGATAAAGCGCCGTTTGTTCAGGATATTCGTAAAGAAACTCCACGATCCGCCGGTATTGCGGCTCTTCAGGACGATGGAGTTCAAGGAACGCCTCAAGAAGGATCGGAATCAAAATATCGGGCCTTTTCTGGCCGAACCGTCTCAGACGGCGCTGACTCCGCAGCCTCCAAACCGGTCGCTGCAGAAGACGAATTTGCCTCTTTAATGGCCGCCACTGGTCAATACTCAGCATACCCTCCAGAAAAATCATTGCCTTTTTAAGCGGCCAAGAAGGGTCGGCCGCCGGACTCATGCGGGAACCGGTACGCGGGTCAACGTTACCGGAAGATCCGGGCATCCGGCGCGGAACCGATATGCCCTGGTTCAAGTAAACATCAATTGTTTGGATAGCGTCCGAGACCTCCTTCGGCGCGTCGCCGGAAGCCACGAGCGCTTCAAGGCGAGCACGAAGAAAGAGGTACATCGGATGCTCCACAACATCGGCCACATGCTTCTGGATGATGCGGCTCAACGTCAGACCGATCCCATACTTATTGACGGGATCAGCGTCACTCAGCAATAGCTCCAGCACCCCCGGCCCCATGCTCGCCAAAACAGCGGAAGCCTCATCCCGCAATCGCTTCTGATATTCGATGGTCGATTTTCCAAAAATGTCAGAGGGCTCCCCTATCCACTCCCGAAGATGTTCGGCAAACAGAAACCTGAACTCAGGATGCAAACTTTTCACCGCGAGGAAAAGACTGCTGAGCGATCCACTGGTGGCGCGTTGCAATCCGTTATCTGCCTCATAGGCCTCGTTGAACGCGGCTTCGATCGGACGCTCTGCTTGAATCATTTCGGCCGCATGAACCCATTGATGCCAGCGTAAATTCAAAGCCGCCCTGAGGGGCATCACGGCGTCTTTGCCCATGGACGCCAGCATAAGAGGAAACGTTTTTTCGTCGGGATACCGCTCCAGGATGAACGCCGCGAGATACCACGCTGTCTTCTGCTTATGGTGTTCCATTAAACGGCTTTGAATCCGATTGTATCGCGGGTTGTGGACGTCATTGATCTGGATCAGCTTTTCCAACAGGCTGTACACCACAAGGGCCGGACCTGTCCGCTCCAGCCGTGACAAAACCTGCCGGCTCCGCCAACCCAAAAACTGCCGGGGGGCCAGCGCGAGGTGGATTTGAACATGACGGGCTCGAATCGCATCCGGAGCCTGTTTGAGCCATCCAAGAACCTGCCTCAATTGCTTGTCCCCGGAACCGTTCGCGGCTCTTTCTTCGACCAGCATAAGGGCACGCTCCAACAGACCGGACATATAATCGCGGATCGGCCGGGCAAGACTGACGTCCTGCAAGATCTCGACGTACGCTTCGTACAGGACTGGCTCACCGCGCGTCGACATAGCCGACGTCGACGCTTGCGTCGCCATCAGCGTATTCCAGATCCGGGGATCCCGGTAATAGTCTTTTACAAGGCTCGCAAGCTGAACCCCCGCCTGGCGATTCTGCCCGTTCTCTAAATCTGAAGAGCTCCGCGAACCGGCCAGAACGCCCGCAAGAGCTTCCCGCGTTTGCGGATCCAAAAGATCCCGGTGGACACGCTCCAAAACCAGTTCGCCGCTTTCCATAAGACCGCCCCGCAGGCGTAACGGCATCGCGCCCGCAGCCGGCAAATCGGTGACCGATCCGTCACGGCGCCGCGCAGCTGCAGCAGATATAGATGGCTCTTTAGTTGCGATTGGTACCTGGTACCCGCCTAAGAGAATTCTTTGGTATCGCTCAAGATCGGTTTCGTGCGCAACCACCGGAGAAATCGAAACATATGAAACGCCGCACCATTTGAGAAGATCCTTAAGATTCGGCGTATGGTAACCTCCTGTCACGAGCACAGCTTCCCTGAGATTCTCTGAATCCATCTTCTCCAGCACGTTACGGACAAAAGCCAGGTCCCGCTTGTAAGTCAGAGTATAAAACTCAACCGACCGGTCCAGAGCCTCCTTCAACTCCATATCCAAAAACTGAGCCATTTCGTGATACCTGTCGAGATCCATGATTTTCTTGTTCACAAAACCCTTGATCACCGCGGGATCAAAGTCTCCCGGGGCTTTCTCATAATGCGCGAATTCATCGGGCGTGGCTTTGAGTTCGATCATCTTCTGCAGAAGACTGACGCTTTCTGAATATCGGTGCAAAAGGATTTGCTCCCCGGTCCGCGCCAGATGCGCGAACAGCCGCTTTTCAAGAATTTCCGTCTCAGCGAGAATCCCGCGCGCGTCAAGATCCGACTACACCGCCAGGTATTCAAAATACCTCTGAAGCGCCGGATAGTTTTTGAGAATCCCCGCCTCATTGAGCGCGGCCTTCAATAACGTGTAGTACCCCTTCTCGCTATGATGCGCGGCGGCACTCATCTTAAACGGCGAGTACTCACGTTTCGCCGCAGCCTCCAGCAGCGCTTCGCGCTCAGCGGGCGAAACCGCTTGAAGCGCGCTCACCTGCTCCTCAGAAGCCCCCTTGAAATCCACCGCCCGCTCCAGGGTCTGAATGTGCGCGAGCGTCTGAAGCCACCCCAAATCATCCAGGTCCATACCGTTTTGTCGCGCGAGGGCGCTCATCGCCGCGACATAATCCGTTGTCGAAATCTGTTCCGAAAAATACTCCCCCCGCAAATTCTCAAGACTCAAAAGCTCCGGCGAATACAACTCCGCCTTCAGCGTCTTAAAGATGTTCTCAAGCCGGCCCAAAACGGACAGCGCCTTGTCGCGCTTGCCTGCACTTTCACCATAAATCTCAATCGCCCGCGCATAGAGCGCCATGTCCTCAACACCCCAAAGCACAAAATCACGATTGCCCGCGGCGCTCAAAAGCTCAGTGCCCTGAACGAGTCCTTTGCGAAGATATGAGGTTAGCACTTGGCGTATTTGGTCTTTTTGGGCG
>JADGBA010000034.1:0-8341 GCA_015231685.1 Candidatus Omnitrophota bacterium
ATGATGGTCCAAAAAAGAAACAAGACGCCTCCCCCCGCGACCACCCCTCCCTTGGCATTTTCCAGAAGCGCGTTGGAGAACTCGATGATGCGCTGGATCACATCCCCGTGAGCGGGGATTTTTTCGTAGAGCTGGGTTTGGAGGATTTTTTCGAGACCGAAGCCTTTGGCAATGCCGAATGCCATCGCGAAGACCGGAACAATCGAAAGAAGCGAATAGAAGGTGAGCGCCGAGGCGCGAAGCTGGCAATTGTCCTTGTAGAACTGCCGGGCCGCGAGGACCGGAATCCGGATCGAGCGCACCAGAATGGAGCGTGTGCGCGAAAGCTTATGCGCACGGATCCGCCAAAGATCACGCTCTATAAAAATCCGCAACCGCTGAATCATGCGCCCTATTCTACCCCGAGAATGCCCGCGGCCAAATCAAAATGTTTGGGCGAAGGGGTATAATGCCCCTTCATGCCAAACGGACGGGAGACTTGAAGGATCCCGAGCGCTCGATCCCTCGAGGCACCCTTGCCGCGGTGGGTGTGAGTTACGTGATTTATATGGTGATCCCGATCGTTCTCAAGTGGGGGGGCGTGAGCGAGCAGCAGCTTCTTACGGAGCCGCTCATCATGCGGGATGTCGCCCGATGGGGCGGGATCATTCTGGTCGGGCTTTGGGGCGCGAGTTTGTCGAGCGCGGTCGGGTCGCTACTGGGCGCCCCCCAGGACGCTGCCGGCCCTGGCCCGCGACTAAGGAGCCACGGATGGCAATTCTTGTGACCTTCGTGATTGCGGCCGTGGGTTTGACCGGAGAAGGGCTGAACTTCATCGCCCAGATCCTCACCATGTTCTCTTTGACGACCTACGGACTTCTGAATTTCGCGGCGGGCAGCGGACGGATCGATCTGTGGTGGAAGCGAGAGGGCGAGAACACGGGATTGATGCTGACTCTGGCGTATCTTCTGAAGACCAGTCCCGAGTGGAAGGGGTCTCTGATGACGTTAAAAACCAGTGTTGCCACCGTGGAAGAAAAATTAATTGCCGAGGATCACCTCTTCGAATTCATCAAAAAGGAAAACGTCGACGCCAAACTTGAAGTCAAGGTCAGTTCCGGAAGCGACCCTTTCGAAGCCATGCGCGAATCCTCAAGCGACGCGGAGAAAATTGATTTTGACCGAATTTTTGAATTGCGGGATTAGGCGGTTTTGGGGGAAGATAGGCAACCGTGTGGCGGATAGTTTGAAAAGGAGAAAACGATGAAACGAAGGATTCTATTGATGGCGGTGGTGTATTTGTTTGCGATTTCGGCTACGGCCGGTGCCGCGTCCAACTTCGGGCCCAAAAGCCGGAGTTCCAGTCTTAAGGATCGCAAAGTGACCCGATCCTCGGAGAGTACCCAAAAACAACAAGACGCGGCACCCGCCGCGACTGAACCGAAGAAAAAGGAGAGCGATATCGTGAAAGCCGTGATCAAGACCAATAAGGGAGATATTCAGGTGGAGCTGTTTGCCGCTGAGGCGCCCAAGACCGTCGAGAACTTTGTGACGCTGGCCAAAAAGGGTTTTTATGACGGCATTATTTTTCATCGCGTCATCCCGAAGTTCATGATTCAGACGGGTGACCCCACCGGAACGGGAACGGGCGGACCCGGTTACAAATTCAAGGACGAGTTTTCTCCCAAACTCAAGCACGACGGACCGGGTGTCCTCTCGATGGCCAATTCCGGCCCCAACACCAACGGAAGCCAGTTCTTTATCACCGAAGCGGCCACGGCCTGGCTTGACGGCAAGCATTCCGTCTTCGGAAAAGTTACCGGAGGAATGGACGTGGTCAAAACGATCGCCAACGCCCCGCGTGACAGCGGCGATAAACCGCTCGATACAATCAAGATGGAGAAGGTCGAGATCCTGGAAGCCTAGCTCGAGCGGTGACTGCCCCCACGCTCGAGCGGTGACTGTCCCCATATCGACTCTAGCAGTAGGGGACTGTCTCCGCGGTTGTCTCCGCGGTAGACCGCGGTAGACGGGCAGGGACGCGGGGCGGGGGACAGTCCCCCGCCCCGCGTCCACCCGCCCCTACACCCTAAGGTGCTCGAGTAGAATCATCGTGCCGATTCCGATCAGGACGAGGCCGCCGGCGCATTCGATTTTTTTCTCAAAAAAGTGTCCAAACCGGCTCCCGATGAATACGCCGGCAAAGGAAGCGGCGAACGTGACCGCGCCTATCGTGACGGCCGGAACCATGATGGCGACGCCCAGAAAGGCGAAGCTGACACCCACCGCCAGCGCATCAATGCTCGTGGCCACGGAAAGCGTGATCAGCATCGCGAAGCCGGGGGCGGTCCGCTCCGTGTCGGAACCGTCGAAGCTCAGGGCCTCCAGAATCATCTTGCCCCCGATAAAGGCGAGAATGCCGAAGGCGATCCAGTGGTCCACGGATTGCAGGACTTCCCGCAGCCTCACACCGCCCGCCCAGCCCAAAAGCGGCATGAACATTTGAAAGAATCCGAAGAAGAGGCCGAATTTGATGGCCGCCGCAAGATGTCCCTTGCGGATGATGAAGCCGTTGGCGACAGAAACCGCGAAGGCATCCATCGCCAGCCCAAAAGCAATGAGGATAATCTTTAGGAAGTCCATAAGCGCATTTGATTATATAATAGGTCGTGCTCGGGGTGGGGGATAGTACCCGATAGTAATGGTTGCGCATTTCGATATGGGGACAGTCCCCGATTGCAAAAAGTCGATATGGGGACAGTCCCCGATTGCAAAAAGTCGATATGGGGACAGTCCCCGATTGCGAAAAGTCGATATGGGGACAGTCCCCGATTGCAGTCCCCGATTGCGAAAAGTCGATTTGGGGACAGTCCCCGATTGCAAAAAGACGATTTGGGGACAGTCCCCGATTGCGAAAAGTCGATTTGGGGACAGTCCCCTTCAGCTTGAGCGGTGACTGTCCCCATATCGACTCTAGCTGCAGGGGACTGTCTCCGCGGTCGACTTTAAGGAGGATGACATGCAAATCGGATTTATAGGACTCGGACGAATGGGTAAGAACATGGTCTTCCGCCTGTTGCAGGGCGGTCATGAGGTGGTGGCTTTTAACCGGAGCCCCGAACCGGTGCGTGAGGTTGTGGCCAAGGGTGCCGTCGGAGCTGAATCCATCGAGGATCTCTGCGCGAGGCTCAAAGGCCCGCGTGTGGTCTGGATCATGGTCCCGGCCGGCGAAGTGACCCAGAAAATGATTGATGAAGTGGCGCCGCATCTTCATAAGGGCGATCTGATCATCGATGGAGGAAATTCCTTTTACAAAGACGCGGTGAGGCGCTCAGGAGAGCTTGAGGCTAAGGGCCTTCGTTTTATGGATGTAGGCACGAGCGGCGGGGTCTGGGGGCTCAAGGTGGGTTATTGCCTGATGATAGGCGGTGGGAAGACTGATTTTGAACAACTTGAGCCGGTCTTCAAAACTCTGGCGCCTAAAGACGGGTATTTGCATACAGGCCCCGCCGGCGCGGGTCATTTTGTCAAAATGATCCATAACGGCATCGAATACGGGATGCTTGAGGCCATTGGTGAAGGATTCGAAATTATGAAGGCCTCCGGGTATCCGCTGGATTTTGCCAAAATTTCTCACCTGTGGAATCAGGGAAGCGTGGTGCGTTCCTGGCTCATGGAGCTGGCGGAGATCGCGTTTGGCAAGGATCCGGATCTGGAGTCGATTCGCGGATATGTCGGGGATTCCGGAGAAGGGCGCTGGACCGTGACCGACGCGCTCGAGAAGGATGTGCCGGCGCCGGTTTTGACGCTGGCGCTTTTGGCGCGACTGAGATCGCGTCAGGACGATTCGTACACCGCCAAAGTGATTGCGGCCCTCAGAAACGAATTCGGCGCGCATCCCGTGAAGAAGGCCTGATTCTGCGATGGATGAGGCCAAGGCGCCGCTGCGGATCATCGCGCATGATCAGTTTTGCGTGGAGAAGAAGAGCCAGCCCTGCGGATTTGTGATTTACGGGGCTTCGGGAGATTTAAGCCACCGCAAGCTTTTTCCGGCGCTTTATGAGCTTTTCAAGAACAGTCTTCTGCCGGCCGCTTTCTTTGTCATCGGATTTGCCCGCAAGCCATGGTCAGAAACCGAGTTCAGGCAAGAGGTGGCCGGGACCCTGGGGTCTTCGGAGGATGAAGCGCAGAAGGCAGGGGAATTTCTGGAGCGCGTTTTTTACTGTCAGGGCGATTATGACTCCTCGGAGGATTTTGGCCGCCTGGCCGGGATGCTTCGCGATCTGCATGAGCGGTTCAAAACCCGGGGGAACATGATCCATTATCTGGCCACTCCCGCGGAGGTGTATCAGATGATTGTTGCCGGTATCGGCAAAGCCGGGCTGACCCCGCATAATACGGCGGAAGGTCCCTGGTCGAATGTGATCATCGAGAAACCCTTCGGCGCTGATCTGGTCTCCGCGACAGCGCTCCAGCACGCCATCTCGGAGCATCTCAGGGAGGAGCAGATTTACCGGATCGATCACTATATGGGCAAGGAGACGGTCCAGAACATCCTCATGTTCCGATTCACCAATTCCATCTTCGAACCCGTATGGAACCATCAACACATCGATCACATCCAGATCACGATGGCGGAGACGCTGGGGGTGGAACACCGCGCCGGCTATTATGACTGTGCCGGAGCGTTGCGGGATATGTTTCAGAATCATATGTTTCAACTCATGTCACTTGTCGCGATGGAGCCTCCCCAGGGGTTTGACCCGCAACTCTATCGCGATGAGAAGGTGCGTCTCGCGCGTTCTTTGAGACCGATCCCCGAAGACCGGCTGGATGAGTTTGTGGTCAGGGGCCAATACGGGCCGGGGAAGGTCGACGGGATCGACACCGCGGCATACCGCAATGAGGCGGGCATCCGCCCGGATTCCAACACAGAAACGTTTGTGGCGATGAAGCTGTTTGTCGACAACTGGCGGTGGGCGGGAGTGCCGTTTTATCTCAGAAGCGGCAAGCGCATGGCCCGGCAGACCACCGAAATCGCCGTCGTGTTCAAAAGCATCCCGCATTCGATTTTTCCGCAGATCTCGGCGAACCAGTTTTCTCCCAATGTTTTGATCTTCCGAATCCAGCCGGACGAAGGCATTAGTCTGAGCTTTGAGGCCAAGCATCCGGGCCCCAAGCTGTGCATGGCGACCCTGAAGCTCGAGTTCAACTACAAGGATATCTTTCGGGAAGAACCGATGGAGGCCTATGAGCGGCTCATCCTCGATTGCACCCAGGGCGACCAGACGCTCTTTGTCCGGCAGGACATGATTGAGGGCACTTGGGGGTTTCTCGGAAAAATCATCAACCGCTGGGAAGCGGGTCCCGGCGAAGGGCTGGTTCCGTATCCGGCGGGATCGTGGGGGCCCGAGGCCTCACGGATGCTGATAGAAAAAGATGACCGGAGGTGGATTGGCGAATGAAAATGCCGCTCAAAGCCGAAATCCGGGTTTCGGAATCAGATGCGTATGAACAGACCGCGTGCGGTGTGCTTGCCGGGATTCTCCGTGACGCGGTGCGAAGCCGCCGCCGCGCCGCCGCGCTTCTCTCGGGCGGCAGTACACCCTGGCAGACATACGCCCGGCTCGCCCAGGCGCCGGACCTGGCGGGTAACGATTGGGCGGATGTGTCTCTGTTTTGGGCGGATGAGCGGTTTGTCCCTCCGGATGATGTCCGGAGCAATTATGGCATGGCACGCAAATGGATGCTGGGGGAGAAGCGTCTGAAGGCAACCGCGGTGTTTCCGGTGGATGTCAGCGCCGCCAACGTCCGCGAAAGCGCCGAACGGTATGAGGAGACGATCGCCGGCTATTTTGGTTCCAAAGCAGACGGGGTTCCCGTTTTTGATCTGGCCATTCTGGGGATGGGCCGTGACGGACATATGGCGTCGCTTTTTCCGATGCAGGTGTTTCCGGATTCCAAAAAGGGCCTGGCCGCCGGAGTGGACGCGCCCGGAGGAGGCTCGTCCCGCGTGACTGTTACGCTGAAGGTCCTTGAAACGGCGTCACGCATTGTGTTTTTGGCCAAGGGGCCGGACAAGGCCCAGGCGGTTCTCCGGGCACTCTCAGGCGGCGAAGCGTCGGAAGAGTTTCCGGTATCGCTGCTTCTGGCCAAGCGTCCGGACACCTTATGGGTTCTGGATAAGGCCGCCGCGTCCGCTTTGTGAACCGGGAGCGTTCTATCGTTCCCGGAGTTTTTCTATCTCGCTGCGGAGCAAGTCCGCGAGCGGGGATGAGGATTGAGGTTGTGCAGTCCCGGCTCCCGTATCCACCCCATCCTGCGCCGGCGCTACCGAAGCCGGGTCGGGGGTTTTTTGAAGCGCTTTGTCCATGAACCCCTGAATCAGGGCCTGTCCCTTTTCCATGACCGCCCTGGCGCTGAAGCTTCCCAGATCCGGAAGTATGGAGAAAGCCTGCTTGGAAATGGCGTAACGCACGGGAATAGAAATGATTCCGTCTCCGGAAGCCAGATACGACAGTTCGCTTGCGCCTTCAATGATCGGCTGGGTCACCGCCTGACCTATAATGAACGAGCCGGTGCCGCTGATTTGTCCCCTCAAGTCCACCACCATATCCGACTCGACGTTGAAGAGTTCTGTAGGCACGGAGATATGATCGAGACGCATGATCCCGTCGGTGATCACAAAATTGTGCTGCAGAGGTTTGAGGATTGGCGTGGTAGGCGCGTTGATGCGGTTCTTCACCGATTCCGGCACCTGCTTCTGGACCGCGTCGTCAAATCCCGGGATGACGGATAACTTCGAAAGAAGCTCCTTCAACGGGTTACCGTTCAGGATCACGCCATTATTCAGAATAAAGGAGCCCTTGCCGGAGAGGGTCCTTGAAATCTGGTCCCATGTTGTTCCGGCGGCCGTGCCGTCAAAATCCGCCGAAAATACTCCGTCGAGTCGTGTGGTTTGTCCGGCCGCCGCCAGCGCATCCGCGAGATGAATATCCTTCAGTGCCGCTTTAAGGCGGCTCCGGGGTGTCTTCATATAATCGTTCACGGTTCCCGATGCCTTAAGGCCTCCGCCGAAGAACTGCGCCGAGAAATTCCTCAAATTCAGAGTCTCCGTGTCGACTCCCGCGTCGAGTTGGATGTCGCGAACGGGGGAACGCAGTGAAGCCGTCTGAAAAATTCCGTTCTCCAGGCGGAGTCGGGAGTCCAGGCGTTCCATCTGATTGGCCGCAAAAAGGGCTTCTGGAACCTCCAGGGTCAGTTTGCCGTCCAGAGCCGGTCCTATGGCCCACTCGCGGGATTTGGGGATCTGGCGCTCAAGTTCCACAAGATCCACTGCGCCAAGATCCGCATGTACGGAGGCGCGTGAGATTCGGGGCCGGTTCAGGGAGATGCCGTCGATCGATCCTTTGGCATCGAAGTTGCGGTCCGGCCCGACAAGCGCCGCGGAGATGTCAAACGCGGCGCCGTCCAGGGTGATGTTATCGAGACTTAAGTCGACTTTTTGGACGTCGAGTTTGAGAGGAAACTCAGGATTCTGGTCGGTGAAGCGAATCCGGCCGTTTTCGATTTTGAGCTTATTGATATGGACGGATTGGAGCTTCGGGCCGGATTTGACGCTCACGGCGGTTTGAGGTGTTGTCTCGGCAGCGGTTTGCGGCCGGGAAGGGGAAGCTTGAGGCAAGTCTACGCCACGGACCACGAATTGCCCGTCCGGGGTCCGTATGATTTCCGCCCGCGGGTCCACCAGAAGAATGGTGCCCAGGCGTAGGTTACCCCACAGGAGCGGTACCAGATCGATTGCCGCTTCCAAGCGGGCGCATTCCAGAAGCGGCGCGCCGGAGGCGCGGGTTTCGTCGTTGATTTTGAAGCCATCCACCTGCACGGTGACGCCGAGGCCCAGCTTCCAATGGACGCGTGAGATCGTCGCGGGATGACCCACGGCCTGACTGATCTTGGATTCAATGAGCGGACGCTGACCGTTGATGTCATACGTCAGTATGAAAGCCGCCAGGGCCGCAACCGCTGCCGCCGCCAAAAAAACCACCACAATGACTCCGATCAAAAATTTTTTCATAAAACCTCCGCGCTTTTCTTCTAACTTATATGCTTTGGTTTAAGGGACGGTAAAGCTACAATTAATCATGCATAAAAGTACGGCCCGGTCCAAAGCGTCCGGGAGACCATTCTACCTCATCCGGGCCGCGTGTTTGGCGGCGCTTGCGGTGATGGTGTGGGAGGCTCAGGTTCTGGCGGAGGACCGCGGATTGGAGCCCAGTCGTATCCTTGAACGGTTCGGGCCCTCGGTTGTGATGATTGCCGATTCCGACCCGCAAAAGAAGGCCGCTGTCCTCGGAAGCGG
>JADGBA010000034.1:8381-10914 GCA_015231685.1 Candidatus Omnitrophota bacterium
GGCCGTCTCGTGGTCAAGACGGCGGGGGGAGAGGTTTGCGGCGAAGTGCGGCTCCGGTACGCGTCGCGCCACGAAGACTTCGCAGTCCTTGATGTCCAGATACAGGCTCCGGTCACTCCGGTGGTGCTGGCCGATTCCGAAAGCGTCCGGACCGGAGAGGCGGTTTATGTGATCGGAAATCCCGCCGGACTGGAGAACACGATCACCGACGGTCTTTTGTCGGGCCGGCGTCCGTTTATTGACCGGACCCTTTTTCAGATCAGCGCGCCCGTCTCGCCGGGATCCAGCGGCAGTCCGGTGTTCAACGGATCCGGCGAAGTTATCGGCATTGCGGTGGCGTCGCTGAACCGGGGGCAGAATATTAACTTCGCCATCCCCATCAACCAGGTGAAGCCCTGTCTGGACGGGGCGACGGGCACTTCCGGTTCGGTGGAAAGCGGGGAAGACCGCGCCGCGGCAGCGATCCTTGAGAATGTTGCGCCGCTTGACTCCCAAAGCCCGGGGGGTGAATCCGCCCGGGAGAGCTCGGTGCGGACTTTGGTGCTCGAGGTTTCCAGGAACAAAACCGCGATGGTGTTCTGGCTTTATGCCAATTTGAGGGCGTATGAGGCGATGATCGCCCGGGATGCGCCCGACCGGAAGGAGTTGGAAATCCTCGGGCTCGCTATCAGCGACGCCAAGGCCGCCGTCAGCGAGATCGAGTCCCTTTTTACGATGACGGTGCTTGCCGAAAATTCCGCCAACCGCGGGCGAACCGACCGGTGGTTCTTCACATGGATTAGCGCGCGGGCATCCTTGATTCGTGACATGGGCGCGCGGCTTCGCTTAATGGGGCACAAGGAAGAGGGCCGGCATCCTGTGATCGCACGTCAGCTCATCACGTTGTCAGGGTATTTTGAGAAACTGTTCGATGAGTTTAAGCGTCTGGGGGCGCTTTTTGGCGACTGAGGAGCGGTGCCGAACGCCTCACCCGGGGCAACGCTTCGGGGCTATGATTGCTCTGGCAGGATTGGTGATGGTTCTGGCCTTTGTGCGAATGGTTCCGGTGATGAACCAGACTGTCGAGTGGACCGGCGACCGCGCCCTGCACTGGCGATTGAGTCACACGCTGCTTACCGAAAACAGCCTTCCCGGCATGGATTCTCTGGCCCAAGCCCCTCGAGGCCGGAACTGGCACGAATTCCTGCCCGCGGGCGGGTATTATCTGACAGCCGCCTGGGCCCGGGCGCTTGATGAGCGGTTTGGCGCTGATTTCGATCTTTCCATCCTGCTTCTCATGTCGCTATCCGGCGCATTGATAGGACCGGGAATATACGGCCTGGCCCGACTTCTCGGCGGTTCACGCCGGGAATCTCTGATCACCGCTTTTCTGGCCGGCGTTATTCCGGTCTATCTCGAAAGGACATTCGCTTATTCCTTCCGGTTTGAAGTTGTGGGTATACCGCTTGCCGTGGGAAGCTTATATTTCTTTGCAAGCGCCACCGCAACGCATCACCAGAAGGGGGTCGGGCGGAAGCTTCTTGCCGCATGGACCTTCGCGGCCCTGACCGCACTATGCTGGCGCTTTGGAGCCGTGCTTGCACTCTGGTTGATAATCTGCTCAGCCGCGATGTGGATCCGCGAAATGGCCGGCAGCGGATCCGAAGCGGTTTTGCGGCCCTTCGGGACAGCCGTGGATGGCCCGCCGCCGGTCATTTCGCGGTTCCGCATCGGACCTCACTTGGGGTTCTTCGTCCTGGGTTGTCTGTTGCTTGCCGCCAAGCCGATCGTTGCTTTGGCTGGACAAAGAGGCAAAAATCTCACAGACCTCTTTGCGGTGTTGGCCCGCACCCATGAACTTCAGCCGTTTACTTCACCCTGGATCAATGTGTTTGAGCGTCATTTTTTTGTAGTGGGCGCGGCGATCTGGATTCTCACCGCTCTCTTGATGAGAAACAAAGTATCCCGTTCGCGGTCCGCAGATTTGATTCTGGCGACCGGAGGGGTTGTGTTTGGATTATCTCTTTGCGCGGTGCGCTATGCGGCTCTGGCGGGACCGTTCGTGGCGGTGGCCGGATGCTTTGTTTGGACACGCGGGAGGATGGAGCCTTCACGATGGTTGAGGCGAGTGACAGTTCTTCTCTTGGTTTGCTTCACCGCATGGATGACGGTGGATGCCGGATGGCTCTTGTCGACGCGGGCCGGAGAGTTCAGGATGAGTCCCGAGCTCAGGGACGCGCTTGCGGCGGTTGGGAAGGAATCTCCGGCCGATGCGGTGATCTTGTCAGGATGGGGGACGGGATACGATGTCCAGCTTCACGCCGGTAGAGCCACATTCACCGATGCGCTGCTCGAAGATCCCCAAAACATCCGCCGCATTCACGACGCCGGAATGCTTCTGGAATCAGGTGATGAGGACGGACTCTGGGACTACGCCCAAAACCAAGGTATCACCCACATCCTTCTCTCTCACGCCACCACCCGCGCCCGCCTTCGTAACCGCAGCGAGATAGAAAAACTCCGGGAACGATAGAACGCTCCCGGTTCACAAAGC
>JADGBA010000035.1 GCA_015231685.1 Candidatus Omnitrophota bacterium
GGTATTCTATCACGCTTGGGGGGACAGTCCCAAAAAGGGGTCTTAGCCTGTCCCCGGGGGCGAATTCCCAACTTCGGGGACAGGCTAAGACCCCTTTTTGGGACTGTCCCCGAGATGTGTCCCCGAGGTGGAGGTGATTAGAGGATTAGGAATGTTTATAAGGTTGCTAGGGGGTTTTTGATTGATTTTGAGGGTTTGATTGGGCAAACTTTGGGGAGTTAGTTTTTTAACCAACATACGCCGGAAAATCAGACATAAGACCAAAGGGTTGGAATGTGTTCCAAGCCGGATTGGTGTTTTTTTATCTATGAGTAGTTACAGTTTTAATAAGAGAAATCGAATGCGAGGTTCCGGAAGAACGCTACAGGTTCTGGCGGCGGCGCTGTGTTTGATGGTGGCCGCGGGTGACGGGGTCTGGGCGGAGGCGGTTTCGGGTTTGCCGGAGGTCGCAGCCGCAGGGACGATCCGCGATCTGGCGGAGGCGATGCCGGCGGAGGCGGTCACGATTGATGAGGTTTACGATTCCGCGGATCCGGAGGCGGCGCAGATTGTTCTGGTGGCGGATGCGCACACGAACGTATCCGCTCAGCTGCATCTGGCGCAAATGCTCGAAAAGCTCATCCTTGATTTTGGGATACGGACGGTTTTGACGGAGGCGGGGTGGGGGGATAATTCGCTCACGTTTCTTCGGCAAGAGGCCTCCCGGGAAGAGCGCCGCCGGACGGCGCTCTGGGAGCTTAAAAAAGGCGAGATGAAGGGGCCGGAATATTTGAGTCTGGCGACGGACGAGGACTTTGTGATTCTGGGGGTGGAGGACGCGAAGCTGTATGGATATGCGCTCGGCTGCTATCGTCGGGTCGCGGCGCTGCGGGAAGCGGCGTTGGATGACCTTGCCCGGATGCGCGCCGCCGCGCGGAATCTTGAGGACCGGGTCTGGCCGCCGGTTCTGCGAAAGTTCTCGGACCAACGCGCCGCCTATTTGAGGGGGGAGCTCCCGGTCTCGGCCTATGCAAGGTATTTGCGGGAAATGCCGGAAGTTCGCGCCGCCGCCGGAGTTGGCAGGTTTGACGCGCTGGAGGCGCTGGCGCGTCTTGAGGAAAAGGAACGGGGAATCGATTTTGAACGGGCGGAGGCGGAGCTTCTGGAAGTGATGGAGGGGTATCGAAGGGCTGATGAAAGCAGGGAAGCGGAGGACGCCGGGCCGGAGACCGGGAGGGTCGGTCCCTGGGCGGCCGCGCGGGCTTCTTCGGATGAATTTTTTTGGGAGCAACTGGATGAACGTTTGAGGGCAACGGGAAAACCGGCGGCGGCTGAGCTCGAGTTGTATCTGGATTATCGGCGGGAGGCCGGCAGACTTGATCCGAGGCGTCTTCTTCGTGCGATGAACGCCGCGGAGAACCTTCTGGTACGCCGTCTGGCCCGGAGCGGTATTCAGCGGGGACTCTGGGAAGTTTCGCGCGCGCTTCGGGTTCTGGAAAACCGCGTCCGCCTCCAAAGCACTCCATTGGAAAACGCCGGTCTTATCCGAAGCCCCGAGCGGTTCGATCCTGTGAGGATCACCGCGTTTCTGAACGCTCTGACCCTCGAAGAAAACCCGGCTCATGCGCAACCGCTTCGGCCGCGCAAGAAAACCGGCGAGGCGCTCCGGGTGGCGGGACGCTTTTATGACTTCGCGCGAAAACGGGATACGGTTTTTTTGCGAAATCTGATCAGGCTGACCCGGGGGGATTCTCAACTCCCCGTGGTTCTCATCACCGGAGGATTTCATACACAGAATTTAAAGCGGCTCCTCCGGCACCGGGGAATGTCTTATGTGTCGGTCATGCCGAAGATTTTTCATGAAACCGACACGAACAGATATGAGCGGCTTCTTCTGGGGCAGGACGTGCGAGGCATCAGCTCACCGCGAACGACGGCCTTCAGGCTCTCCTCCTGGCCTGTTTCCGCCATGGATGTTCTCAACTGGCGGATCCGCAAATCGCCCGAAGAAATCGAAGGTTTCAAAGCGGCTCTTGCCGGCAGACCGGTCCCGGCGAGGCCGGCGGCCGCCATGGCGAGCGGTTCGCGGATGAATTCCCCTCAGATGCCGGACGATAAGGAGCTCGCAAGTATGATCCGCGCGGACTCTTTCGGGGACGTAGAACGTTATCTTGAATTCGGCTCTTATGATCGGGGGGACCTTTTGGAATTTTTCGGAAGGATCATCAAGGCGCTGGACAACGCCGAAGGGGAGGGCGTCCAGAATTTGGCCGTAAAGGCGCGCAATCTTACGCGGATCATTGCCTCGGCGGATATCCTTGCATACTTTGCGGCGAGAGACCGCATCCCCGCGCTCGCAGCGGGATATGGCCGGCTGATGGAGCGGCTGGCGCAGGCCGCTCTGGGAGCCGATTATGAACGCCGGGTTGATGAAGTGATTTTCAAATATTTCAGGTTGATCAGCGGAGAATTGCAATCGAAGACCATTATCAGTGAATTGCGCGAGCTCATTCCGATCTTTGAATTCTGGGAACGGTCCGAGCTTTCTGATCACTGGATTTCGATGCCTGAGCGCTCGGAGAAGATTTTCCATAAATTGTTGCACACACTCAGCCTGAATCCCGCAGCGTTTGACCGCATCGCGCTTCTCGATCGCATGAGGCGTCTGCTTCCGGATCAGAGTGGGGGAGACCTGACCTCAGCTTTGGGGAATGCGGTGCTCGTGGGCGGGGTGAGCGTGATCGCTCGTCTGCGCGGGTTTTACGGGCTCGAACACGTGACGCCGGTTTACCGGGCATATCTGGATATGCCCAACCACCCCCGCAAATTACAAATCGCCCTCCTTTTTTATTCGCAGTACTACGCCGATGAGATCACGGACCGCGGGGACATGATCAACCGATTCATGCGGATTTATGAGGACACGACGCAACCTGATGCTATCCGTAAGTCGGCGTGGACCGCTCTCAGGCATAATAGCGCCGTTGTACCGCTGGCGTACTTCAATGATCAATGGACTGCCGAAAAGGATTTGAATCTTGTGAGCTTTGACGAAGTGGATGTTGTGACGAACGTGTCAAGTCCGGCGGCGATTGCCGTGGGGCGGCTGCTCGACAGGCTGTTCACTGAGTTCCGCTGGAGCAATCAATACGCGCAGCTTGTGCGCTATCTGGAGAATCTGGCGGACAAGGGCGGGGAGCCCTCGTTGTACGCGAGCTCGCTCCTCTGTCAGATTGTCCGGCAGTACCGGGGCACCGAGATGAGTCTTGAGGATGCAGGCCGGTGGATCGGTGAGCTGGCGCAAGAAATTCGTCAGGGTCCCGGAGCGAATCCTGGCGGCATCGCCGGAGCCCGCAAAGCCCGGCCGCCGGATTCTGAAACGGCCGGATCGCGCGCCGGGTTCTATGACCTGAACGCCGCGACGGCCGCGCTCATGACGCCGTGGGGGGCGGAGCTTCTGGGGAGGATGATCGAAGATCCCGGGGCATTTGCAAGCGCGGATCCGGTGGCCTATGACCGGACGCTTCTGGAGCTTGTGACCCTTGAGGAATACGAAAGATACGGGGTTCTCGAAAGTGCGGTCCACGAACTTCAGGCCATTCAGGAGGAACGGCACAGCGAATGGATTGATGGCTCTCCGCCGGGGCATTCCGGGGAGTCGGGTTTTTGGTTGATCCGGGATGATGGTGTGTCTGAAGAAATCCGGGAATCGCTGGAATCCTTTGTGAGGGATGCCGTGCGTATCTTGAGGGCTGAGGGCGATTATGAGGCCAGCCGGTTCTATGTCGCTTCGGTCGGGGATGATTTGTATATGTGGGCCGAAGATGCCGACGAAAGGGTGTTTGAGTTTGTGAGCGGACTCCCCGCGGGGGTGTTTGAGGTTTATGAAGGACGTTTGATTCAGCAGGACATCCTGTCGCTCCTTGAAGAGAGGTTTTTTGATATTTCGGCGGAAGTCTTCGGCGGAACCGGCGATAAGTTCGGCGCCTGGAACGCGAAGATCGTCGCGGAGGCGATGCGGACCAAGCGCAATTATGAGACAGCTCACACAGAAAAGGTCTGGGGGCGTCTGTTCCTGGACCGCCGCGAGGGTCAATCGAGAACCTTGCGGATGGAGTGTTTGGTCTCCGGTTCGCCTGAAGGCCGCCGCGCGGAGTACCGGCACGACCCCATGCGGGAACGGTTTGTCAGAGTCAGAAAAGCAGCCAGCCAGGTCTCGAGCGGTTCGCGGCTCGAGCGGCTGAGCGCGACGGACTTCAGTCTGGAAGAGCGCACTCTCGGCGGGACGTTGTCGGCCGTTTTGGCGACTGAACGCCGCGCGGTTGCCGGACGGATGGATTTGGGGATTCTGGATGATTTGAGGACGGATGATCCGCGCTTTGTGGCGTTTGTGGAATTCCTGGCGGAGACGTTTCTCCGGGACGGAGGGTTTCTGGGTTTTTATGGAGCGGCGCCGAAGCGTCTGGAAGAGGCACGGCGGATCGCACGGGAGTTCGCGTCCAAAAGATTTCCTGAAGAGGCTTCGGCGGAATTCCGGCTCCTGGATGCCGGGGAGACGAGCGCGCCCGGCATGATGACGGTGGTGCTTCACCGGGAAGGGGAAAGCGATTCATCTCCGGCCGCGGACACGCTCTATATGCCCATGCAAAAGAACCCGGCGGATTATCATGCCGTCGCGCATTACGGCATGATTGCCCAGCTCATGCGGGCATTGGGGGCGACGGTTCACTTCGAGAAGGATCCCGCGACCGGTGAGATATCAATCGACGAGCAAAGCCTGTCCCCGGGAATTCTGAATGTGGTTTCCACGCTTTGTCGTACCGAAAAGCCCATGAGTGCCGCGGACGTTATCCGGATGATCACGGGGCGCGCCGCCGGAAGAACCTTTGCCATCGGATATGTTCGTGTCGAAAACCTTCTCCAAACGATACGGATGATGCGCCGTCAGGTGGAGACGATGGCTTAGCCGCCGGTTGAATGGTTTTTGCCGAAAAACTGTCAACTGCTGACCATCGCGGCTTAAACAAAATTAAGCGCAATCCATTAATCCCACCAAACATTTAATCAGTTCCAAAAAAGACTCATCGTTTCTGTTCAATAGACGTAACCCTGTTTTGGGCGTCTTGAATGCCCGGTCCCCGCCATTAAACTTGACCTAGCGTACTCATTTTTTAGATAGGTGTTCCGCCGGAATCATGCCGAATGCCATCACACAAAAGCGACGGGATGGGTTGTTCATGAGGTCATGCGAATCAAAAGATCGCTGTTTCTTCGGGATAAATTTATTATTAATGTCCCGGGTGTGTCTGGCGGGCGCCGTCGTTCTGACGGTGTGGATGCGGACACCCGCGACCGCCGCCGGCGCCGATAACCTCAAGGACGCTGTCTCACAAATTCCTGTTTCTGTCGCCTCGACTGAGGATGAGTTCTGGGCGAGGCCGATGGCCTCGGCCGATGGCGCTCCGGAAGTGTCGCGGGCCGTGGTTCTCGTGCACGATGCGCACACCAGCGAATCCGGACAGCTCAACATCGCCCACATCATCGAGAGGCTTCTCCCGTGGATGGACTCGCGCAATGTATATCTCGAGGCCGCGACGGGGGACGCGTCCATGACCTTTCTGCGAAGCAAGGTGAAACACGACCTGGCGGTGTCTGTCGGCCGGCGGTATCTCCAAAAGGGACTTCTCCACGGCAGTGAGTACGCGAATCTCGTCGCCGATGTCCCGTTCACGCTCTGGGGGGTGGAAAAGCAGGACCTCTACGAGCAATCCATTCTCAAATACCGGATGCTGATCCGCTACCGTGAGCGTGCCCGCGAACATCTGGACGAGGCGGGCCGGACCCTGAGGCTCTTGCGGACACGGGCGATCTCGCTTGGCGCGGAGGAACTCCAAAGCCTCGAGATCGCGGAGAGGAAGATCGCTGAGCTCAGGCGGCTGCTTGATGAGCCGTTCCTGCCGGGGCGCTTCAAGGATTGCTTCGATGCCGTCGGCCCCACGTATTTCATGGACATCGCCGGCCGCTTGAACCGGATCATCCGGGACAAGGGATTGTCGCTGACCACGGCGTATCTGACCGAAGTCGCGTTTCAGCGCATCCAGGAGGAACTCGACAGCTACGACGTTCTCGTGCACGAACGCGACCGCGAATTCGTCCAACGGATGTTTGAGCGGATGGATGCGTCCGGAGAAAACACCGCGATCCTGATCGCCGGATCGAGCCATATCGCGAATCTTTCCTCGATTCTCAAGAATCACAACGTATCTTATGTTTGTCTCAAACCCGCGGTGTATGAGCCGACGGATTTCAGGATCTACGAGGACCTTCTCATGTCTCAGTCCCTGAGTGCGGATTCCGTGCCGGAGATGCCGTTTCGCGAAACCGGCGCGGCGGACCACCCGCTGATCCTCAACACCGTGATGCTGCGTCCCTTGATGGCGCAGGTGCCCTTCGATGTGTTTGCCGGCAAAAAGCCTCTCATCACGGAGTTCGGGCGCGACCTGGGCCGTCCCGCCGAGTCCGCGGTGCATTCCGCGATCAGCGTGATCCTTAAGGTGCTTCAAGGGGACGTCATGGGCGAGCTTCCTGTCAGGGAAATCCAGCCGGATGAGGGGACCTTCGAAAAATTCATGAACTTCCTGCGTTCTCCGTTCACAGAAATTTATCGCAATCAGGATCTCGAAAGTTATCTCGCGTTCAAACAGCATTGCGAGGATTTTCAGCTCCTCAAATCCGAGAAGAAAAACGTCGCGCCCGAAGAAGTGCATGGTCTCGTCGAGGCGTCGATCCGTCAGTATGAAGGATCGCTGGCGCTGGCGGTGCGCGCAGATCGGCGGGAACGGTATGTCCTTATGAGGCTCTTGAAGCGCTGGATGCTGGAGCCCGATGTCCTCAAGCAGGGACTCGCGTGGGGATCGTTTCTGGCACGGATGGCGGCGAGTCCGGATTTGCGGCGGATGATCACCGACGCGCTGGGTCAGCCCGAAGCTCCGGCGGCAGAACGTCCTGCGCCGCCGGCATTCCGCGTCAACTCATCCGTGGATGAGGCAACAGTCAAATTCCTGGCCCGGAATCTCACCGCGGGAGGCATGCCGCTCAGTTATGACGCGCCCGACGGTTACTGGGACCTTCCCGAGAACAACATGAGCGATTTGATCGACGGCATTCTTGAGCGCCAGATCGTAGAGTACAGCGTCAATATTTATGACGCGGCGACATGGCAGATCGCGCTGTCCCTGACGGGCGATCCGGCCTACCGCGACATCATTGATGACTTCACGCTGCGGCTCGTAAGCGGCGCGTCCGGCAACCTCAGGCAGATCAAGGCGGCGGCCGATCCGTTCCGGTACGGGGATGAACAGCTGGAACTTGCCGAAGAGAATGCCTTCTTCTTCCGGATCATTTCGGACGAGTACCTGCAGAAGGATCCGAAGAACAACATGACCTGGCATCCGGAGTTTCCGAATTTTGAACTCCTGCACCACGAGGACTGGAAGCCCATCACCGGAGCACAGGCGTGGGCGGCGGTCATCGGTCCTTTGCAGACGGCCTATCTTAAATACGGCGGCCATGTGCCGGCGGATTGTGAAGAAATGAAGCTGCCCCTGCAGATTCTGCCCGCGATCGAGGCGATGGTGAGTCCGCCCGGGGCGATTTATCATTGCCCGTGGGGCACACATGGCAAGGACCCGCACGATATTTCCAATGAGAACAACTTTTCGATGCTCTCGGGACTGAGGATGCTCCGGCAGGTTCTGGAGGAGCAGGGCGATGCCCCGAGGCTTCAGCGGGTGGAACGTCTCATTCAGGCGCTTGAGAACTACTTCCGTTATTTTGCCTTCAATTATGAAGACGGGGTGTTTTATCAGGGCGGATTCTTTGTCGAAGGCGAGTTTATTCCGACGAAGATTTTTGCGGTGGATTGCCAGACCTGGGGAACGGTGGTCCTCGGGCCCGAATGGATTGACGGAGTTTATGGCGAAGGGACGGCGTATCGGATCTGGAAGAACACGAAGCGGCGGGCGGGGTTTTTTGATGAAAACGGAATTATCGAAGGTGTGGGATTCACGGACAGCCATCGGGTCAATTCCGTGGAGTGGACCGCCGGGGCGATCGAGGCCACACGGATGGCCGGAGAGTTTTATCGGGAGTCGCATCCGGAATGGTCGAAGGAGCTTCTGGAGGATTCCCTCTGGATGCGTCACGGGATCGAGAAGCTCAAGACCGACCTCGAGGGGGGTGAGACCGCCTACTTCTACGCGAGCGACCGTTTCTTTATTCCCTTCGGGTGGTGGGCCAATCGCATTCCGAGTCTGGTTTCTTCCGCGTGGGTGGTGATGTTGAACCGCGGGTTCAATCCTTTTGTGCTGGGAGGCGGAGAGAGGTACACGCCGGACCCCAATCTGTGGAGCGCCGGCCTGCGCAAGGCGTTGCCGGCAGAGGAATCCTCGGTTGCGGCGGTCGAACCCGCGCTTGAACTTGAATTCGAACCCGAGTTCGAACTCGAAGCCGAAACCGAACTGGAGCCCGAGCCGCAGGACCCGCCGCTTGCCTGGTCTGATCCTGCGCCTCCCAAGATCGCGGGTCAGGACCGGTTCAACCGCTACGCTTTGATGATTGAACCGGTTTCTTCAGATGCACAGTGCGCCGAACTCCTCGTGCGGCTTGTCACGTCTTCCGGCCAGGCTTTTGAACTTGTGGTGAAGCCGCCGGACTCCGGTCCGGTGAGCCGCGTGATCACGGATTCCGAGATTAAGGCCGTGGCCGGCGGGAACTTCACGCTCGATCGCATGGAATTTTTTGAGGTGGTGGACGGCCGCAGAGAAACCCCCGCATCCGTGAAGGTCCGTGTCGTGATGGATCTCAGCCAGGGGGCCGCATAGGGTACAATAGGCCCTATGACGGAAGACCAACCATTTATGGACGGCGGCAGCGAAGTGATGTCGAAGCGCTTTATGGAGGACGCGCTTCGTCAGGCGGAGCGGGCGCTCGAGGCGGACGAAGTACCGGTCGGCTGCGTGATTGTCCACAAGAACCGCGTCATCGCCAAAGCCCACAATCAGACCAACCTTCTTAAGGACCCCACGGCGCACGCCGAAATTCTGGCCATCACCCAGGCCGCCGCGCATCTTCAGCACGAACGGCTTCTGGATACCGAGCTTTATGTCACGATCGAGCCGTGTCCGATGTGCCTGGGGGCGATCCTTCATGCGCGGATCAGCAAGGTTTATTATGGAGCCCCCAATGACAAATACGGCGCGTGCGGCTCCGTCGTGAATCTTCTTGAAGGCCGGTTCAATCATACGGTGGAGGTCCACAGAGGGCTCCTCGATGAGAGGGCGGCCTCGCTTCTGCAGGCCTTCTTCCGGTCCAAACGCGCCCGAACGGTCTGACCCGCCCGCTCCGCTCGAGGACAGGAATGGCTTGGTGGGTCCAGAACCCCTTGCTATAATACGGCACGATTTGATTGTTGTATCCCGCCTTTTAAGGAGAGGTGCCGGAGTGGCTGAACGGAGCCGCCTGCTAAGTGGTTATCGGGGTAAAACCCGATCCAGGGTTCGAATCCCTGCCTCTCCGTTGTTTTTTCTTAAGGGACGCTCAGGCGAACCTGATTTAAAGAGGAGATCATTGGTATGGTTTTAAGACGGTCTAAGATTTTGTCGGGACTTTTCGTGTTTGTTTTGATGCCATCCATTTCTTTTGCAGGTTCGCTTGGCATTGTTACATTTGAGAAATTATGACAAAAAAGAATCAGATAAATTCCAGAAGCAACATAGCCGTCTTTAAGGGGCAAAAGGTGCGCCGAACCATTCATAACAACGAGTGGTGGTTCGTCGTCAATGATGTCATCGTTTCTTTGACAGATTCTCGGGATCCCGCGCAATATTTTAAGAGGATGAAAGAAAGGGATCCTGAGTTGGCAAAACTGATAGACCAGGGGGGGGTACAATTTGTACCACCCCTTATGCTTGAGGTCCCCACGTCCGGCGGTAAGCAAAAAATGTATTGCTGGAACACGGGGGGAATTTTCCGTTTGATCCAGTCCATACCTTCGCCTAAAGCTGAACCATTCAAAAGATGGCTGGCCAAGGTGGGCTATGAGCGCGTGAAGGAGATCGAGGACCCGGAGCTGGCGATGAAGCGTACGCGGGTCCTTTACAAGTTGAAGGGCTACAGCGAAGCCTGGATCGAGAAGCGCGTTCGCGGGATCGCGATCCGTGAGGAGCTGACCAGGGAGTGGAAAGATCGTGGGGCGAGGGAAGACAAGGATTACGAGATCCTGACCTCTGAAATATCCAAGGCGTCTTTTGGGGTCACGCCTTCTGAATATAAGAAGCTGAAAGGTCTCAAGCGTGAGAATCTCCGGGACCATATGGATGATTTTGAACTGATCTTCACGATGCTGGGGGAACGTTCGACAACGGAAATCCATCGCCAAGAAGACTCTCAGGGGTTTCCCAAGTTGAAGGATGATTCCAAGGCTGGTGGGAAGATTGCTGGGGATGCCCGAAGGGCGCTTGAGAAACGGTTGAAGCGGCCCATTGTTTCGAGAAAGAATTGTCTGGGCAGGTCAGAATCGCTGGAAAGGAAACTGGAACAAAAATAATTATGGCGAATTCGCCATAATTGGTGAGCATAGAGATATTTACCAGCCGGTCGAGCGTTTGCGGTAAAGTTTCATAAGTAGTGCTATTTCAGTAGGATGGCAGGTTCGCCTACCGGCCACGACTACCCGAATTTTCTTCGGCGGGCCGCTGGATGCGGCCGTCGTTGCTTCTTCGATTTTCCAATTCAATCCAAACAATAAATGCCTGACAATTTTGTCATCGTGGGCATCTTTTTTTGTGA
>JADGBA010000036.1:0-1091 GCA_015231685.1 Candidatus Omnitrophota bacterium
ATGGCACCAGCGCCGTTGTGCCCTGCGGGACCACCGGCGAGTCTCCGACTCTGTCGACAAATCGCCGGTCCAGACCGTCGCCCCTGCGCGGCCGATGCCCAGATCGATTCTTATCCTAATCTGGTTCTTATGAAAAATTCGGGCGAGGTCAGACGGCTTTTGCCGCACCCCGCGATTACCCTTGAGCACGCAATAAGGACCCAGCTTGATTTGAATCCTGGCGGGATCCACCTCGGCGCGCGCCATACCGATGCTGGCGGCAATTCTGCCCCAATTGGGATCAGAGCCAAACAAGGCCGTCTTTACCAGCTTTGAGGTGGCGACGCACATCGCCACCGACCGCGCGTCCTTTTCTGAGCGTGCCTGTTGCACGGAAATTTCCACAAATTTGGTCGCGCCCTCGGCATCTCGGACCATGGACTTGGCCATGCGTTGGCAAACACCTCTGAGCGCACGGCCGAATCTGCGGGCTTCCGGGGTCCCAGGGAGAATTTCTTTGTTTCCGGCAGCGCCGTTTGCCATCACGAGCACCATGTCATTCGTGGATTGATCGCCGTCAATCGTGATCATGGCGAAGCTCCGCCACGCGGAACGCTCCAGCGCCTGATCCAGCGCCTGCCGTGAAATCTTCGCGTCCGTGGTCACAAAACAAAGCATGGTCGCGTGAGGCGTTCCGGTGAGAGTCATTTCCGGATGAATCATGCCCGCGCCCTTTGAGATCGCACCGATGCGCACTTCCTTGCCTCCAATCGAAAGGCGGACCGCCGTCTCCTTTTTGACCCGATCCGTGGTCAGGATCGCGTGAGCCGCCGCATCGCTGCCTTCCGCTGTGGACTTAAGACCGTCCGCCAGCGCGGGTACTGAAGAAAGAATATCCCGAATGGGCAACTCATGCCCGATCATCCCCGTCGATGCCACCGACACTTCCGATGCCGGAATCCCCAGCTGACGGGCCGCGGCCTCCGCCATCATTCGCGTGTGCTTGGCGCCGACGGCGCCTGTCAGACAGTTGGCGTTTCCCGAATTCGCTATGATCGCACGCGCCTGGCCTTGTTGCATCACGCTCTGTGTATAAAGAACGCACGAAGCCT